>JBOGJB010000301.1:0-5773 GCA_050745085.1 Vicinamibacterales bacterium | reverse complement strand
GGCCCGAACAGCGCTATATCGAAAAACTTGCTACGCCGGACGTGACGATTGCGGACATGATCGGCGATATCGATCCGATCAGGGCCGCCCGAACGGGCCATGACATCTCGGACGAGCTGACGATGCACTACGGGCTGCTGCCGCGGGCGAACCGCGGCATCTTCGCGGTCAATGAGCTGCCGGACCTCGCCGGCAAGATCCAGGTCGGCCTGTTCAACATCCTGCAGGAAGGGGACGTCCAGATCAAGGGCTACCCCATCCGCCTGCCGCTCGACTTCCTGATGGTGTTCACGGCGAATCCGGAGGACTACACCGCGCGCGGCAAGATCATCACACCGCTCAAGGATCGGATCGGCTCCGAGATCCGGACGCACTACCCCGTGACGCGCCAGCATGCCATGACGATTACGCGTCAGGAGGCGTGGCTCGACCGAGACCACGGATCGCAGGGACGGCAGCACTCGCACGGACCGGGCGCTGCGAAGGGGGAGGCCCCGCTGGCGGTCGAGATTCCGGACTACGTGCGCGAGATCGTGGAGGAGATTGCCTTCCAGGCGCGCGCGGATCAGAAGATCGACAAACGGTCCGGCGTCAGCCAGCGGCTGCCGATCTCCTGCCTCGAGAACGCGGTCTCGAACGCGGAGCGGCGCGCGATCCTCGCCGGCGAGCCGGTGGCCGTGCCGCGGGTGACTGACATCTACGCGGCGCTCCCGTCGCTCACCGGCAAGTTCGAGCTGGAGTACGAGGGAGAGCTGAAGGGGGCCGACAGCGTCGCCCGTGAGCTGATTCGATCGTCGGTCGCGAATGTCTTCACCGACCGCCTCGCTGGTGCCGACACCCGCACGATTGTCGACTGGTTCGACATCGGCGGCTCGCTGCAGGCGGATGACACGCTGCCGGCCGGCGAGCTGCTCGCGCGCGCGGACGGAGTGCAGGGACTGAAGGCGCTCGCGGCGACACTCGCGGGGTCCACGGCTTCCAGTGGTTCCACAGGTTCGGAGCTGGTTCTCGCCTCGGCGATCGACTTCGTGCTCGAGGGGCTCTACGCGCAGAAGAAGATCGGACGGACCGACGACTGGAGCTACCAGGCGGGCGAGACGCCGCGCCGAGCGCCGCGGGCGGTCGACACGATGATGGAGCGCGAGACGCCGCCCACGGGGAAGAAACGGTACTATAACTAGTTCTTAGTGCTTGGTTCTTCGTGCTTAGTATGACTTCACTCGCAACTGTCTTCGCTGGATGGGGGGCTGCCGCTTCACGGCTCATCGCCTTCGCACGTTTTTCTTCGGGAAGCTCAGCGGGTAGTTGGAACCTCAGCGGGCAATCTCGGCAAGCGTAGCCAGATATCCCTTATCAGCGAAGAGTGTTGCGAGCGCAGGCATACGAAGGACTGAGCACTAGGAACTAAGCACTGACAGAGATTGTGAAATACCGCTACGGCAAATACGCCGGCGACGACCTCGAAGGCCTCGACCTGGGGGACCTGGTGTCGAAGCTCTCCGACCTGTTGCTGTCGAGCGGGTTTCAGAGTCCGTACGGGCCGTTCGACGAGAGCGACCACACCATGCAGTCGCTCCACGACGCGATCCTCGAGGCGCTGCTGAACGGCGGACTGCTGCCGGAGGAGACGCTCGAGCGGCTGCTCGGCGATCCGGCGGACGCGGACGCGCAGGAGGGGCGCGACCAGCTCGAGGAGCTCATCCAGCGCATCATCGAGCAGATGTTCGAGCAGGGCTACATCACGCCGCCGCCGGACCTGTCGGCCGAGCAGTCGCGGCGCGCCGCCGGCCACGGCGGCGAGGACGGGCCAGACGACCCCTCGCGCGTGCGGTTCGAGGTCACCGACAAGAGCCTCGATTTCCTCGGCTACCGCGCGCTCCGGGATCTGCTCGGCTCGCTCGGACGCAGCAGCATCGGCCGCCACGACACCCGCGATCTGGCCACCGGCATCGAGGTGATCGGCGCGCCGAAGCCGTACGAGTACGGCGACACCCTCAATCTCGATCCGAGCGCGACGATTCTCAATGCGGTCTCGCGGCGCTCGGAGGCCGGAGGCCAGAGGTCAGAGGTCAGACGCAAGGAGCTCCTGGCCTCTGATCCCTGGTCTCTGGCCTCCAGCATCGAAGTCGACTATGAAGACCTCATGGTCGTGCAGGGCGAGTTCCAGAGTTCCTGCGCGACGGTGCTGATGCTCGACTGCAGCCACAGCATGATCCTGTACGGCGAGGACCGCTTCACACCGGCCAAGCGCGTCGCGCTCGCGCTTGCCAACCTGATCCGCACGCAGTATCCGGGCGACGGCCTGCAGGTGGTGCTCTTCCACGACTCGGCCGAAGAGATCCCGCTCGGCCAGCTGGCGCGCGTGCGCGTCGGACCGTTCTACACCAACACGCGCGAGGGGCTTCGACTGGCGCGGCGGCTGCTCGAGCGGCAGCGTAAGGACATGCGCCAGATCGTGATGATCACCGACGGCAAGCCGTCGGCGCTCACCCGCCCCGACGGGCGCATCTACCGCAACGCCTTCGGCCTCGATCCGTTCATCGTCTCGGAGACGTTCGCCGAGGTCGCCGCCTGCCGCAAGGCGGGCATCATGATCAACACGTTCATGCTCGCCCGCGACTACGACCTCGTGAGCTTCGTCCGCAAGGTCGCCGAGATCTGCCGCGGCAAGGCGTACTTCACGACGCCGTACACGCTCGGGCAGTACGTGCTGATGGACTACATGAGCCGGAAGACGAGGACGGTGCACTGAATGCTCCCTCCCGAGATTCCGATCTTCCCTCTCCCGAACGTCGTGCTGTTCCCACACGTGTTCCTGCCGCTGCACATCTTCGAGTCGCGGTACCGCGCGATGGTGGAGGACGCTTTGGCCGGCGATCGGATCATCGGGATGGTGCTGCTCCGCCCGGGCTGGGAGGGATCGTACGAGCACCGGCCGCCGGTATACCCCGTCGGGTGCGCCGGCCTGATCACGCACGCCGATCGCCTGACGGACGGCCGCTTCAACATCGTCCTGCGCGGCCTCGAGAAATTCCGGATCCTCGGCGAGAGCCACGAGCAGACGTACCGGCTCGCGCGCGTCGACACGATCGCGGAAATGCTCACGGCCGGCGATCGGCCGCTCGTGACCGCCGAGCGGCGGCGGCTCGAGTCGATGGTCGCACCGGGCGGCGACTCCCCCCGCCCCGAACGCGTGCTCCCCAAAGGCATGCCGGACGAGGACCTCGTCAACGCCCTCGCGCAATACCTCGAGCTCGAGCCGGTCGAGAAGCAGGCGCTCCTCGAGCGCGACGGCCTGGTCGAGCGCTGCCGATCATTGATTGAACTGCTGGAAATGAAGCGGCTTCTGGCGAGCAAGAAATGGACGGAGGGGGTGCACTGACGCTGACCAAGTACGAAGTACGAGGTACGAAGGCTGAAGCGAAGTTTGAAGTGTTAGGAGTCGTTGCTTTCGCCGTCTTGTGGGACGTTCTAAAGATCGCATTAAGTTCGCCTGCCTCGGTGAGCAAATACTCCAACTCCGCTCCGCTCGACAGGCCGCTGCGTTTGAGCAGCGTCAACCAGAAGCTGGATTCGTCCGACTCTTCGAGGACCACCCCTAGTCGTGCGACGAACTCGCGGTGCGAACGGGCCCGACGCCGGCTCGATAGTTCGCCCAACCGCGGTGCCGGCGTCAGAGAGCTGACCGGCAATCCGCTGGGCGGCCCACCCTTTCGGCAATCCGGAACGGAACTTTACGATTCGCAGCGCGAACTCCGCGGTGCGTTCTTTGACGTCGCGAGGAGGAGCCACGCAGGCCGTAAAGCAGCGGTCGTGCCACGCTGGATCACCCCGGAATCCGTGTTTCGGGAGCTGGAATGTTGTAGTTTTTGCGTCCTCCCTGTCGGACATCTGTTGCAGTCTCCGATTCCCGACTTCTTACTTCCCACTTCACTTCAGCCTTCGAACTTCGTGCTTCGTACTTGAGCAAGTCTAGCGACGATGTTCTTAACGACGACCTCTCCGTGAAAACGACCGTTCTCGATGAAGATTTTCCCGCTCTGCAACCCTGCCACAACCGCACCCGCGACGAACAGGCCGGGCACATTCGTCTCGAACGTATCCGGATCGAAGACCGGCCCGCATGTGGCTGGGTCGATCCTGACGCCTGAGGCCTGCAGGAGCGCGGTGTCGCTGCGGTAGCCCGTCAAGAGGAAGACCGCGTCAGCGTGGATCTCTTCCTGCGCGCCGGCGTGGCTGAGGAGGACTGAGGTCGGGCGAATCTCGGAGACCGTGGTCTCGAACCGCGCCGCGATCGATCCCTCCTTGATCCGGTTTTCGATGTCCGGCTTCACCCAGTACTTGATCGAGTCTCCCAGCGCCGCGCGGCGGTGGACGAGCGTGACGCGCGCGCCGTTGCGGAACAGATCGAGCGCGGCTTCGGCCGCCGAGTTCTTGCCGCCGACGACGACGACCTCCTTGCGGAAGAAGGCGTGCGGCTCGGTGTAGTAGTGCGAGACGTGCGGCAGATCCTCCCCCGCGATCCCGAGGCGGTTCGGCACGTCGTAGGCGCCGGTCGCGAGGACGGCGGTGCGCCCATGGCGCACCTGCCGAACGTCGCGCGCCGACCGTGTCTCCACGGCGAAGACGGCCGCGTCTCCGACGGTCTCGCGCCAGACGGCGGCGACCGATTCGTCGAATGCGATCTCGATCCCGTACGCGTCGGTCACGCGGCGGTAGTAGCGCAGCGCCTCCTGCCGCGTCGGCTTCTCGTACGGGCTCACGAACGGCATGCCGCCGATCTCGAGGAGCTCCGACGTGGTGAAGAACACCATGTTCGTCGGATAGTGCAGCAGCGAGTTGACGAGCGCCCCCTTCTCGATCACCAGGTGCCCCAGGCCCGCCTGCTTCGCCGCGATGGCCGTCGCCAGCCCGGAGGGGCCTCCTCCTACCACAATCACGTCATGGACACCGGCGGGTGAAGTCCCATTCGGCATTCGGCCTTCGGCATTCGGCATTGATGCAGTCAGTTCGTCCCGTCCTTCCTGACTGAGAGTCTGTCGAGCGCGATGCGCCCGTTGCTGACGACGAGCAGCACGTCCTGCAGCACGTGCGGGTCCTTGAGCGGGTTACCGTCGACCGCGATCAGGTCCGCGTCGAGCCCCGCGGCGATCGCGCCGGTCGTCTTCTCCAGTCGCAACAGCTCCGCGGCCCTCGTCGTCGCGGCCTGCACGGCCTCGAGCGGCGTCATGCCGATGTCGACGAATGCCGCGATCTCGCCGGAAATGCGCGACACGCTGTTCGGGCCGTAGGCGGTGTCGGCGCCGGTGACGATCTTCACCCCCATCTTGTGTGCGCGCTGGATCGTGCTCCGCAGCCGCAGCAGCATGTGCCCCCCGCGCCTGATGAGCGCCGACTCGTCATAGTCCCCGCCCGGCCCCGCCACGTCCACGACGGTGATGTAGGTCGGCACGAGAAACGTGCCCTTCTCCTTCATCAAGGTCAGCGTCGCGTCCGACAAGTAGGTGCCGTGCTCGATGCTGCGAACGCCGGCGCGGACCGCCGCCATCGCTCCTTCGTCGCCGTGCGCGTGCGCCTGCACGGGGACGTTCTTGAGCGCCGCTTCCTCGACCGCCGCGCGCAGCTCCGATTCCGTGTAGACCTGCTTGCGCGGATCGGTGTCGGCCGTGCCGGCGCGCTCGGTCGCGAGGACCTTGATGAAGTCCACGCCGTGCGCCAGGTTCGCGCGCACGACCTGCCGGACGTCGGCCGGCGTGCTCGCGCCCTTCATGAG
>JBOGJB010000300.1:0-4952 GCA_050745085.1 Vicinamibacterales bacterium | reverse complement strand
GGATCACCTCGTTCGTCCGACCGACGTGAACGGGATCAACAAGGCAGCGGGCGAGTACTATCACCTCGTCTACAACAACGTTTTCGGCGTGCGCGCCTGCTCGCTGCGCCTGACGAACGTGTTCGGTCCGCGGCAGCTCATCAGGCACAATCGGCAGGGCTTCATCGGGTGGTTCATCCGGCTCGCGGTCGAAGGGCGCGAGATCCAGATCTTCGGCGACGGATCTCAGCTCCGTGATTTCGTCTACGTGGACGACGTCTCGGACGCGTTCCTCCGGGCGGCGGCGATCGACGCCTGCAACGGCGAGGTGTTCAACGTCGGCGGCGCCGAGCCCGTCAGCCACCGCGATCTCGTTAGGTTGCTCCTCGACGTCGCCGGCTCGGGGTCGGTCCGCTTTGTGGAGTGGCCGCCCGACAAGAAACTGATCGACATCGGCAGCTTCTACGCTGATTCGTCGAAGTTTATGCGGGTCACGGGCTGGCGCCCCGGGGTCGATCTGCGCGAAGGGCTCGCCCGGACCGTCGCCTTCTACCGCGAGCACCTCACCCGCTACCTCGACGAGCCGGCCGGAGCGGCATGACCGCGCGCGTTCCCTTCCTGCAGCTCACACCCGGTGAAGACGCCGCGGCGGTGCGGCAGGCGATCGATCGCGTCATCGCGCGCGGCTGGTTTGTGCTGGGGCCGGAACTCGAGACGTTCGAGCGGGAGTTTGCCGCCGCGAGTGGCGCGCCGCACGCCGCCGGCGTTGGCACCGGCACCGACGCGATCGCGCTCGCCCTCCGCGCCGCGGGAGTCGGGCCGGGCGACGAGGTGATCACGTCGCCGCTGTCGGCCGCCTACTCCGCGCTCGCGATCGTCATGGCCGGGGCGCGTCCGGTCTTCGCCGACATCGATCCGTCCCGTCTCACACTCGATCCGGAGGCCGCCGCCACCGCCGTCACGCCGCGCACCGCGGCGATCGTGCCCGTGCATCTGTATGGGCAGGCGGCCGACATGCCCGCGCTTGCCGCGGTCGCGCGCCGGCACAACCTCGCGATCGTGGAGGACTGCTGCCAGGCGCACCTCGCGACCTCGGGCGGCCGGCCGGTCGGTACCTTCGGCGCGGCCGGGGCGTTCAGCTTTTACCCGACGAAGAACCTCGGCGCGCTCGGCGACGGCGGCATCGTGGTCACGGGAGACGCGGCGCTCGCGTCGCGCGTGCGCCGGCTCCGTAACGGCGGGCAGACCGATCGCTGCCACCATCAGGAGCCGGGCGTAAACTCCCGCCTCGACGAGCTGCAGGCGGCCGTGCTCGGCGCGCGTCTGCCGTTCCTTCGCGGGTGGACCGATCGCCGGCGGACGCTCGCGGCGCGCTACCGGGCGGTGCTCGCGGCCGCGACGCGCGTCTCGGTGCCGCCCGAGCGCGATCCCGGGCACGTGTATCATCTGTTTGTCGTGAGGTGCCCTGTCGCCGAGGCCCGGCTGAAGCCGGGCGCTTCGAACCCCCGCAACTCGTTGCAGGCGCATCTCGCGTCGGCCGGCGTTGAAACGCTGGTGCACTATCCGGTCGCGATCCCGCGACAGCCCGCGATGGCGGAGTGGGCGCCGGCCTCGTGCCCCGAGGCGGAGCGCGCCGCGGACGAGGTTCTGTCGCTGCCGCTCTACCCGTCGATCCCCGACCGGCACGTGGACGAGGTCGCCAAATTGCTATGCGCGTACTGATCACGGGCGGGGCGGGGTTCGTCGGTTCACACCTGGCCGAGGCGCTGCTCGCCGCCGAACACGAAGTGTTCGTGCTCGACAATCTGTCGACCGGCTCGATGGACAACATCGTTCACCTGAAGGGCCGCCCCGGGTTCCACTACACGATCGACAGCGTCACCAACGAGCCCCTCCTCGCCGAGCATATCGACCGCTGCGACATCGTTGTCCACCTCGCCGCCGCCGTCGGCGTCAAACTGATCGTCGAGGCGCCCGTGCACACGATCGAGACCAACGTGCACGGCACCGAGGTGGTCCTGAAGCACGCGAACAAGAAAAAGAAGCTCGTGATGATCGCCTCCACGTCCGAGGTGTACGGCAAGAATACGGCGGTCCCCTTCCGTGAGGATGCGGATCTCGTGCTTGGCCCGACGCCGAAGCACCGGTGGGCCTACGCCTGCAGCAAGGCGATCGACGAGTTCCTCGCGCTCGCCTACTGGAAGGAGAAGAAGCTGCCCGTCGTCATCGTCCGTCTGTTCAACACCGTTGGGCCGCGGCAGACCGGGCAATACGGGATGGTCATCCCGACGTTCGTCCAGCAGGCGATCGCGGGCCGGCCGATCACCGTGTTCGGCGACGGCTCGCAGTCGCGCAGCTTTACCTACGTCGGGGACGTCGTCGGCGCGCTCATCGTGCTGATGCAAGAGCCGCGCGCGATCGGCGACGTGTTCAACGTCGGCAACGGGTCCGAGATCACGATTCTCGAGCTGGCCGAGAAGATCAAGGCGATGACCGGCAGCACGTCGAGCATCGTCAGAATCCCCTACGACGAGGCGTACGAGCAGGGATTCGAGGACATGCCCCGGCGGGTGCCGGACCTCACAAAGCTCACACAGCTCATCGGTTACCAGCCCAGGGTCCAGTTGGACGACATTCTGCACTCCGTCATCGATTACGTCAGAACACGGTAGACCGGTCGAGCTGTCCCCCTCCCGGCCAGCCTTCGGGCTCCCACGGTCTGCGCGCTTCGAGCGGCCCGCCGAAGCGACCCCCGGTTGTCGCGGTCGCGGAGGCCGGCTAGCAGCGTTATAATGGACGTCTTAACGCCGAAGGCATCCGACATGACCAAGTTGCGCTGCGTCTTTTGCGCGTTGGCCGCGGCCACGCTCTTCTTCCTGAGCGCCTCGATCGCCCGGGCGGAAGAGCTGCAGCTCATCATTGCCAACGGGCGGGTCACGCTCGTGGCCGACAGCGTGCCGATCAGGACCATCCTGACCGAATGGTCGCGCATCGGTCAGACGAAGATCGTCAACGGCGAGAAGTTGACGGGTGGGCCGATCACGCTGATGCTCCTGAACGTGCCCGAGGCGCAGGCGCTCGACATCCTGCTACGGTCCGCCAGCGGCTACATGGCGGCGCCCCGGGCGGCCGGCAACGCCGGCGCATCGCAGTTCGATCGCGTGGTGATCCTCGCCTCCAGCCGTCCGACGACGACGGGTCCGGCGCCGGCGAACAACAACTTCCAGAACGTCAACCCGCGGTTCCAGGCGCCGCCGCCGATGGTTCAGCCGGTCGAGGGGGACCAAGACGAGGAAGTGGACGAGGAAGCGACGCCGAACAGGGTGCTCCCGCCTGGGTTCCAGACGCAGCCGGGGATGCCCGTGCAGGTACCGCCTGGCACGCTGGGGATGGTCCCGAGTCCCGGCCAGCCCGCGCAGCTGCCGCAGCAGCCGCCGCCGGGCCAGGTACTGGCCCCGATTACGTCCCCCCGGCCGGGCCCCGTCCCGGTACCGCCGCAGCCCGCCCAGAATCCCAACAAACCGATTCCGCTTTAGGTGGCGCAGATTGATCGGTTCCGGCCGGACGACCGCCGCGCGGTCGACGCGCTGTACCGCCGGGTGTTTGGCCAAGACGCCGCCGATGCGAGCCGGCTCCGGTGGGAATGGCAGTACGCGCGCAATCCGTACAACCCGGCCGACGGCCCGCTGATCTGGCTCGCGCGCGAGGGGACCGCCGTGATCGGCCAGTGCGCCGCGATGCCGGTGCGGCTGACGGTCGGCGGGCGGGAGACCGACGCGGCGTGGGGCACCGACGTGATGGTCGCGCCCGAGCGCCAGCGGCAGGGGCTCGGCGAGACGCTCTTCCGCACGTGGGACCGCTCGGTCGGCGCCGCGCTCGGCCTCGGGCCGTCCGAGTCTTCGCTGCACTTGTTCCACAAACTGCGCTGGCCGGACATCGGCGTGCTGCCCTGCTTCGTGAAGCCGTTGACGCGACGGGCGCTGCGCCGGCCGACCTGGCCGGCCGCCGCGAACCGGATCGTCGCCGCGCTCGCCTCGCCGCTCGTCCGAATCGTCGCGCGCTCGCGTCCTCTGCGCGCCGAGGCGCGGCTCGTGCAGCGGCTCGACGATCGTGTGACGGGGCTGTGGGATCGGATCGCGCCCAAGCTGGCGTTCGGCGTGCGCCGCGACGCGCGGTATCTCAATTGGAAGTTCGTGTCGCCGCCCCACGTGCGGTACGCCATTGTTGCGGTCGAGCGCGAGGGGCGGCTGGAAGGATATGCGGTGTACCGCCACCTGCACGAGCCGCGCGGGCGCGTCACGCTGATCGTGGACGCTCTCGCCGACCCGGACGACGACGCCGCGATCAAGACGCTGCTGCGGTGGATCGACAGGGAGGCGCGCGCCGCGAATTCCGACAAGATCCGCGCGTTCGCGCTGCACGCGTCGTTCCGGCGGCTGCTGCGCCGGTCCGGCTTCTTTCAGGTACGCTCGACCGTGCGCCTCGTCGCGAAGATCAACGCGTTCGATCCCCCGGCGGATTTCTACCGCGACCTCGACGGGTGGCACGTCACGATTGGAGATTCGGACCTTGACCGCTAATCCCACGCTCCCGGACCGGATCACGAAGGACATCGCCGACGCCATGCGGGCGAGGGATCGGGTGCGGCTCGCGCCCCTCCGGATGCTGAAAGCGGCGCTCATGAATCGAGAAATCGAGAAGGGGCGCCCGCTGGACGGGCCGGAGTCGCTGCAGGTGGTGTCATCGCTCATCAAGCAGCGCCGCGATTCGATCGAGCAGTTTCAGAAGGGCGGGCGCCAGGATCTGGCCGAGAAGGAGTCGCGCGAAATCGCGCTGCTCGAGTCCTATCTGCCGCCGCCGCTCGACACCGCGGCGATCGAGCGCGCGGTGGATGAAGCGATCGCGGAAACCGGCGCCACGTCGGCGAAGGATCTTGGGCGCGTGATGAAGGCCGTGATGCCGAAGCTGGCCGG
>JBOGJB010000299.1:0-10239 GCA_050745085.1 Vicinamibacterales bacterium | reverse complement strand
GACTTGCACCACGGGCCGCTAGGCCCTCGGAAGCTGAAGCCGCGCCGCCTCCCGCACGGCTTCGCGCCGGGAACGCGCCCGGACCGCCGCGGTGCGGCAGAGTATCGAGCGGAGCCGCGTGTTCCGGCCCGCCTGCGCGGCCGAAGCCGGGGCCGCTTCGGCGCGGCGAAGGCCCGCGGAGCGTGTCAGACCCGCGCGGCGTCGAGCCCCATGCGCGCCGTAGGTCGGCGATCATGCACGCGTTCACCGAGTAAGCGGTTTGAAACCACTTTTAAGGCTTGGGCGACGAGCCGTGAGCCGCTTCCAGTTCGCGGGCGATGCGCGCGAGCAGCTCCCGTTCTTCATCGGAAACCGCCCTGAACCCCAGAACACCGCCCGAAGCGGACGCGATCGCGGAGAGGTACGAAAGCAGATCCTTGTGGCTCGCTTCGCGCTCCTCCGCGGGGCGTGCCTGGAGAACTGCGCCGATCGCGCGGAGCGTTTTCTCGAACAGGTCGTCTGATGGTCGGTGCGTCAACCAGCCGGCGAGCTGCTTGTCGGCGGGTGATCCGGCCTCGATGCCCCGCGCGCGCGCCGCCTGGATGATGAGATCTCGCTCACGATCGGAGACGTTTCCTTCAGCCCAGGCCATCTGGACGAGTGGTACGAGATGGAGGAGCATCACCGTCTCGGGGGTGTAGCCGAGCGCCTGCAAGTCCTGGAGGATCTCCTCGTCGGCCACGCCGGCCTGTTCCCCGAGGCGCCGCCGCTCGGCTTCCGCCTCGGCGCGGCGGCGCATCTTCTCGATCAGCTCCTGCTCCCGCTTCCGAAAGTACTGCTCTTCGAGCGAGCGTCCGCGATCGGCCAAAATGTCTTTCTCTGCCACCGGCGATCCTCCGTCGAACGATTGCGTCTACGATTGAGACCGAAGGTTCTTGTTGAAGAACTCGATCGTTCGCTGCCACGCCAGCTTCGCGGCCGCCTCGTCGTAGCGCGGCGTCGTGTCGTTGTTGAACCCGTGCTGAGTGCCCGGGTAGATGTACGCCGTGTACTTGACGTTGTTCGCCTTGAGGGCCGCTTCGTATGCCGGCCAGCCTGCGTTGATCCGATCGTCCTTCTCGGCGTAGTGAATCAGCAGCGGTGCCTTGATACTCGGGACATCCTCGGCCCGCGCCTGGCTGCCGTAGAACGGGACGGCCGCGCCGAGGTCGGGTAGACGGGTGGCCAGCATGTTGGCGACTCCGCCGCCGTAGCAGAATCCCACCACCCCGACCTTGCCGGTGCAGTCGGGGCGTGTCTTGAGGTAGTTCGCCGCCGCCACGAAATCTTCGCGTGTCTTCGCCTGATCGAGTTTGGCGAACAGCTCGCGCGCCTTGTCCTCGTCGCCGGGGTAGCCGCCGAGCGGCGTCAGGGCATCGGGCGCGAAGGCCACGAAGTTGTCGAGCGCCAGGCGCCGCGCGATGTCCTCGATGTGTGGATTGAGGCCGCGGTTCTCGTGCACCACCAGAACGCCTGGCAGCTTGCCCGAAGCAGCCGCCGGCCGCGCGAGGTAGCCGCGCATGGTGCCAGCACCCTGGGGTGATGGGTACTCGACGTAGTCGGCTTTCAGGCGCTTGTCATCCTTCGGGACCTGCTGAGCCGCGGCGAACCGGGGATTCAGCGCGTCCAGCAGCATCGCCGCCGTCACGCCACCGACCGCGAACCTCGCCGCGCGATCCAGGAAGCCGCGACGGTCGATCTGCCCGTGCACGTACTGGTCGAAGAGGCTCAGAAGCTCCTGATCGAAATCGCTCGCTTTCTTGGGTTCCATTCCCGTGCCCTCCCGCGCAGGGCAGCATACCCGCGAACCGCTTCCAGGCGGTATGGCCATGGCGCGATCCCGCCTGTTGAGCTGGCGGAGCGACGCATGTAGAATGGCACCCCTACAGCGCTAAGCCATGTATCTCGGGGCACGGACTGAACAACAGCGCCAGGAAGAGGTGCATCATGGTCCGGCGGCTCTTGCTTTCAGTGGTCGTCGTCGGCCTCGGACTGACACCGTTGGCATCGGCCCCTCCGCCACCTCAATCCCCTCTGGTCATCGATCGCGCTCGGGTGTTCCGGCCCGGTGAGCTTCTGGTCGGCTTCAGGCCCGGCGCCGGGCCCCCCGAAATCTCGGGCGTTTACCAACTTCACGGTCTCGAGGAGAAAGAAAACCTCGACCCCGGACCTCTCCGCCCGGCGCTCCGGCGCGTGGCGTTTCCGCTCGCGACGGCGGAGGACCCTTGGGAGCAGACCGAGCGCGTCATCACTCGCCTGATGCGCCACCCGCTTGTCCGTTTCGCGGAGCCGAACTACATCTTCCACACCAGTCAGCTGCCGAACGATCAGCGATTCGGTGAGCTCTATGGCCTTCACAACACTGGCCAGACCAATGGCCGGCCCGACGCCGACGTGGACGCTCCCGAGGCGTGGGACCGCACGACTGGCAGTTCGACGGTCATCGTGTTCGTGATCGACACAGGAGTGGACTACCGCCACGAAGACCTAGCCGGCAATCTCTGGACAAATACTGCTGAAGCGTCAGGCCTGCCAAACGTGGACGACGACGGCAACGGATACGTCGACGACGTTCACGGCATCAACGCCATTACGGGCAGCGGCGATCCGGCGGACGACATGGGTCACGGCACCCATGTGGCGGGCACCATCGGCGCCGAGGGGAACAACGGCATAGGCGCAGTCGGCGTGACGTGGGACGTTCGCATCGGCGCATGTAAGTTCCTGGGGAACACGGGCAGCGGAACTCTCGACGACGCCGTTGAGTGCTTCCAGTACGTGAACAGACTGAAGGCCGCAGGACATAACATCCTGGTGACCAACAATAGTTGGGGCGGCGGCGGCTTCTCGCAGGCGCTCGAGGATGCTATGGCGGGCCTCGACCAGCCCACGATTCAGCCGATTCTCCACGCGTGCGCGGCTGGAAACGAGAACACCAACAACGACGTCTTCCCGAACTATCCACCCAGCTACGACCTCCCGAACGTCGTCGCGGTGGCCGCGACCGATCATCAGGACGTGTATGCCGGATTCAGCAACTACGGCGCCACCTCCGTGCACGTTGCGGCGCCGGGCGTCGCCATCCTCTCGACCGTGCCGTCTTCCGGCCATCCGTGTTGCTCCGACCCCACGGGATACAGGCTTCTGAGCGGAACCTCGATGGCCACGCCGTTCGTGTCGGGCGCCGCCGCACTCGTCTGGTCGGCAAACCCGGGACTCACCGCGGCCCAAGTGAGGTCACGGCTATTGGGGGGAGTGGACTACATTGGGGAACTGGGCGCAAACGCGGTCAAGCCTACGGTCACCGACGGTCGGCTCAACGTGAGCTCCGCCTTAGAAGTTGGGGAGGACCTCGTTCCACCGGCTGCGGTGACGACGCTGACTGTTACGGGCATAGGTCTGAGCTCGGCGACGCTGGGCTGGGACGCAACCGGCGATGACGACTTCACCGGCACCGCGTCGTCCTTCGACGTTCGCTACTCGACGAACGCGATCACCGATGCCAACTGGTCCAGTACGATTCGCGCCATCGGCGAGCCGGCGCCGCAACTGTCAGGTTCCCCGCAGACCTTCACCGTCTCGGGGTTGTCTCCGGGGCAGACCTATTATTTCGGCCTGAAGGCGCGCGACAACGTCGGGAACGAGTCCATCCTCTCCAACATCGCGGTGGCCAGCACGGTCGCGGGAACGACGGTGTTCGAGGACGACATGAGCGTCTCCGGCGCCTGGGTCGTTGCGGGAACGCCGAGCCCGCCGCTCTGGCATCGATCGCAACGGCGGTCGAATAGCCCCGCGTACTCCTGGTGGTATGGCCGGGAGGCCACCGGCACCTACAACACGGGCGCCGCGAACTGGGGTACGTTGACCACCTCAATCAATCTGGCGGACTACGGCGAAGCGGTTCTGACGTTCGCGGAGTGGAGCCAGGTCGAAGCGACGCCGCAGTTCGATCGCACGCGTGTCCAGGCTTCGATTGACGGCGCAACCTGGAACACGGTGTTCGAATCTCACGGAACCAACGACGTCTGGGCCGAGCGCTTGGTGGACTTGTCGGCTTACGCCGGACAGACCGTCCAGCTCCGCTTCTACCTGGACACGTTCGACCCCCTCCTGAATGATTACGAGGGCTGGTACATCGACGACGTAAGGGTCGTGGGCCTGCCGCCGGGCGGACCCTTCGCGGCCTTCTCCGGGAATCCGACCGTAGGCTTCGCGCCGCTCTTGGTGCGGTTTACCGACCAGTCGGTCTCGAACGAGGGCACAATCAGCGCCTGGGTCTGGACCTTTGGCGCGGGCCCCGCCGGGTCGACGGATAAGAACCCGGAGTACACGTACGCCAACCCAGGGTCGTATACCGTCACGTTGACGGTGACCGACTCGAACGGGTCACAGGCCGCGCGGACGAAGACCGGCTACATCACCGTGAGGCGCACGGCCAGGGTAGCCTCGGTCACGTATGCGCGCAACGGCAGCCGCGGCAAGGATCTGCTCATCACCCTGAAAGTCGTGAACTGGGCAGGAGCCGCGATTGGCGGCGCGACGGTGACGGCGAACGTCAATCGCGGATCTGCGCTTGCGAAATCGTTCACGGGAACGACTAACCTGGATGGTACGGTGACCTTCAAGCTCCGAAACGCCGGCTCTGACTGCTACAGTGCGGTCGTGACGGCCCTGTCGTCGACAAATCACGAGTGGGACGGGCAGACGCCGGGCAACAGTTCCTGCAACTGATGCGGACGCCACCACCAGACCGGCGAGGGCCTCCAGTAGCGTCGCGGCCGTGACATCCCCGGCCGCGAACTTCGCCGCGCGATCGAGGAAGCCCCGACAGTCGCGTTCTTTCGACGCATTCTCGTAACGTCCTGCGCTTCGCAAACATACTCGCGAGACCGTCTGCTGCCCGGAGGAAGCTCGGCTAGGATGGGTGTCACAAACGACGGCTCCCCGCGTTATACGGTCGAGCGACGGATATGCTGACGGGAGCGACAACCATCGTGCTACACAGGCCCGTGCCCGCCGTCGCGAACGACATGCCGGCGAAAGACGAGGCGCTTGAGCTGTTCGAGGCTCACGGCGTGTCGCTGTTCCGCTTCGCCCGTCTCATGCTGCGCACGCCGGCCGACGCCGAGGACGTCGTGCAGACGACGTTCGTGCGGCTGCTCGATCATCTCGCACGCGGCGGCTCCCGATCGAACCTGAAGGCGTGGCTGTTTACCGTCGCCGCGAACCTCTGTCGCGACCAGCTGCGCACGCGCCGGCGCTGGCTGGTCTGGCTGCCCGAGCACGATCGGCTGATGACCACGCCTCCGGACCCGGAGGCGCATGACCCCTTGGAGCTGTTCCTGGCGACGGTCCGGACGCTTGCCCCGCGTGACCGCGTGCTGCTCGCGCTCAAGGCCCAAGGGCTCTCGTATCGCGAAATCGCCGCGACAACCGGCCTGCGCGAGACCTCCGTTGGCCGCTTGCTGGCGCGGGCACTGGCACGATGGCGACGCGCGCGCGTCGCCCTGTCGCACACGTGAGGGACCCATGTCGAAATGTCTGAGTGACGCGCGCATTCGTGCCGCAGCCGATGACGAGGCGAAGGAATTCGAGCGCCAGCACCTGGAGGCCTGCGGCCAGTGCCGCGCGCGCCTGGATGCGGCGCGCCGTACGAGCGACGAGTTCTCCGCGATGGCGGCGAGCGTGGCCGTGCCCGCAGCCTTGCGGGACGGCGTCGGGCGTGCCCTCACAAGGCGCGAGGGGAGCATTGACCGCGCAGGCGCGACCACGCTCCGCGACGTGTCGGCCCCTCGCTGGAACGCGCGCCTGTGGCTGACCGCAGGCGTCGTTGCGGTTCCCGTTCTGGTCATCATCTTCATCGTCGCGCTCCCCCCGCTCGATGCGCCGCGCGCCCTGTCCGCGGCCCAGATCCTCGACCGCTCGCTGCAGACGCTGTCGCCTGCGAGCGGCACCGAGCTGCGCGATTTCGATCTCGAGCTGCAGCTTCCGCGCATCGCGTCAGTGCAGAACGGCACATACCGCATCGAGCAGCTCGTCGATCACGACACGCCGGGACGGTACCGTCTCGTTCGCTACGCGCCGGACGGTACGTTGCTGGCCGCGATCGGCGAAGAGCCCGCCGCGGGACGGCGGATCGCCATCGTGCGCGTCGACGACCAGCTCTTCGCCTTCCGGTTCACGATCGACCCCGGGCGGACGCTGGGCCTGCGCGATCTCGAACGGCACCACGTCGAGGCGATGATTCGCGTGCTGCAGGCCGCGGCCGGGCAGACGGTCCGCGAGGTCGACGCCGGGGGCGGAAAGCGATACCTCGTCGAGCTGCCGCAAGTCGCTGACGCCGGCGCGTCCGGACTGTGGGAGCTCAGTCGGGCGCGGGTCGTGGTCGACGCGGCCGATTTTCAGATCCTCGAGCTGGCCGCGGCGGGGTCGTACATGGGCGAATCCTTCTCCGTGTCATTTCGTCTGCGGCGCCGCCACGTGCGTCCAAGCGCGGAGGTGCCGCCGGATCAATTCGAGGTGCCGAACGTCGCAGAGGCCATTTCCATCGAAGGGGTCGGCACGGATGATCTCCCGCACGATCTTCTGGTGACCGCGCTCCGCGAGCTCGCGCGGTCGAGGCGATAGAATGCCCAAGGAGCGGCGGCTCGGCTCGGACGCCATTCGGACCGAGGGACTGACCAAGTACTACGGACGCGTGGTCGGCCTCGAGGGCTTGACGCTCGCGGTGCCCCAGGGCGCGGTCTTCGGCTTCCTCGGGCCCAACGGCGCGGGCAAGACCACGACGATTCGGGTGCTGCTCGATCTGCTGCGGCCGTCGGCGGGCGCAGCCTGGATCGGCGGGTTCGACTGCCAGCGCCGGAGCCTCGCCGCCCGGCGGCTCGTCGGCTATCTCCCGGGTGAGCTGCCCATCTATCCCGATCTTACCGGCCACGGGTTTCTGCAATTCCTGGCGACCGTGGGACAGCGCCCGGTGTCCGCTTCGCGGCTCGAGCGGCTGCTCGGCCGCTTCGACGTCAGCGATACCGACCTGCGCCGGCGCATGCGCGACTACTCGCAGGGCATGAAGCGAAAGCTCGGGTTGATTCAGGCGCTCATGACCGATCCGCCCGTGGCCGTCCTGGACGAGCCGACCGCGGGCCTCGACCCGCTCATGATCGAGGCCTTCGCCGAGACGCTGCACGATGTGGCGCGGCGCTCCGGCGCGACGGTTTTTCTCTCGTCGCATGTGCTCTCCGAGGTGGAGAAGACGTGCGATCTCATCGGGCTCGTTCGCCGCGGCCATCTCGTCGCGCTTCAGAGCGTCGACGACATTCGTCGCGACCTGCCCAAGCGCGTCACCGTCGAGTTCTCGGCGCCGGTCAATGGGCACCTGCCGGGGGTCAGCGGCGTCACGGTCGTGTCGCGCGACGCGCGGTCCTGCGCGCTCGACGTGCGCGGCCCGCTCGGGCCGCTCCTCGCGGCGATGCGTGACCTCCCTGTGCTCGACGTGCGGATCGAGCCGGTCGGTCTCGAGCAGTACGTGCTCAAGTTCTACTCCGGCGAGGAGGACTCGTGATGGTGCTCGCGCTGATGGGGCGATCGCTTGCCCGCGTCCGCGGGCTGCTCATCGGCGTCGGCGCGCTCCTGGCCGGCTTTCAGGTGGCGCTCGTGCTCCAGGCGGCGGCGTTCGACCAGCAGCAGATGTTCGAGACGCTCGGCCGCATGATGCCCGGATTCGTCCAGCGCTGGCTGGGGGACAGCGTCGTCACCCTCGCCTCGTTCGGCGGCATCGTCTCGTTCGGTTATTTCCACCCGGTCGTCGTGCTGCTCGTCGCTATGGTCGCGGCGTTCGTGGCGTCCGACCCCGCCGGCGACGTCGAGGCCGGCCACGTCGATCTGCTGCTGTCGCGGCCGGTGGCGCGCCACTGGCTCGTGACGCGATCGGCCGTACTGTCGCTCGCGTGCCCAATGGCGCTGGCGGCGCTGATGATGACCTCCACCTGGATAACCGTCGCGCTGGTCGCGCCGCCGACCGCACGAGGTCCCTCGCCCGCCATCATTCTCACGCTGGCCGCGCACGTGGTTGCCGTGGCATGGTGCTTCGGCGCGCTGTCGCTGGCGCTCGCCGGCCAGGCACGCCGGCGCGCCACCGCGTTTGGCCCGGCGGCGATTGCGGCCGTGGCCCTCTACTTCATCAACGTGCTCGCCGCGTCCTGGAAGCCGGCACGCCTCGCCGAGGTCCTGTCGCCGTTTCATTACTACCGGGGCGCAGAAATCGTGGCGGGCCTCACCAATCCGGCGCAAGACCTCGTCGTGCTTGGATCGGCCGCGGCGGCGCTCGTCGGTGTGTCGTACTGGCGCTTTCGCGCGCGGGACTTGTGACGGTGGCCGTCCTCCTGAGCGCGGTGATCGTCGTCGGCGTCCTCCTCGCGCGCGCCGTCCACCGCCGGTCGTGGCCAGACGCCGGCTGGCCTGCGCGCGCGCATCTGGCGATCGCCTGGTCGCTCGTCGTGCTGGGGATCGTCCACATCGCCGCGACCTGGATCTTTTTCTCCCGCCTCTCCGGCGCGGCGCTCTGGTTCGCGAGCGGCGGCATCGCGATGTCGCTCGGCGGGTCGCTGAACGTGCTCCAGCGTCTCTATGCTCCCGAAGCGCCCGGCGTCTCGCCGGCGTGCGTGGCCGGCAACGTGGCGATGACCGCCCTTGCCGCGACGTTCGTGGCGCTCGCCGGCGCCCGCGTCGTGCGCGAGCCGCAGTTTCTGATGCTCCTGAGCCTCCTCGTCGCGAGCACGGCGCTGTCCCTTCGCGTCGGAGCCCGGGTCAACTCACGTGCACCAACCGGACGTCGTGCGTTTTGGAGTCGGCAGTGGCGAAGGTGACTAGCCGGGCGCCTTCCTCGGCGAGGGCCGCGCGGTCCTGCTTCCGCAGCGCGTCGAAGTGCTCGACGATGAGGGTCGCCCGGTTGCGTTGATGAAGCCATCGATCAGAACGGTTAAGCGCGCGCACGCCGAGCACATTGCCGGCTCTGCTGTCGCTTCGCCTCATGCGACCGCGCTCAACGTCTGCCCGCCAGGCGCCAGAACTGCGTCTCGTTGAGCAACGTGATCCGGTGCCCCTTCTCGCGCAGACGCTTGATCTCCATCAGCTTCAGGCCCGAATCCCGGCCGGCGGCCTGGAGCGGATTCGGCCGCCCGCGGACGACGACGGTCGTCCGCGCCGAGGTCCCGCTGTGGACGATCGCGCCGGCGCGCTTCGCTGCACGGACGGCTTCGGAGCGGCGCCTGCTCAGGATGCCCGTGAAGGCGAGGTGCACGCCCTTGAGCGAGCGGAGCACCCCGACCTTGAGCGGAGCGGGTGGATGGCTGAGAGCCTCGATCATTTCGTCGGCGCTCTCGTACCGCTTCCGCCGTTCGCCGATGCAGCGGTACACGATCTCCTTCAGATGATCGCTGCAGGCAAAACCGCGGACCTCGGGCGGGCGAATCCTCGCCCGCGCGTTCCCCTTCACGAGCATGCCCAGCAACTGCCCCACCTGGTACACATCGTCTCGCGCCTGCCACTTCGGGACGGCGCGCGCGAGGATGTCGCTCGGGGCCGTCAGCGCGTTCATGGTGCGTGCGGTGATTCCTCGCCGGTCGCTCTGCTGACGGACGATCCCGAAATCCCCGAGCTTCAATCGGCGGCCGTCGCAGACGAACACGTTCAGCGGTGTCAGATCGCGGTGGAGCGTCTGGCCGCGGTGCAGCTTTCCGAGCACCTCGAGGATGCCCGCGATCTCGCGCCGCGCGGTCGCTTCAGACCACTCCTTGCCGTCGCGCTGCAGGAACGTACTGAGGTCGCCATGACGCGCGTACTCGAGGGCGAGGTAGTACAACACCCGCCCGTCGGGTCGCATCAGCGGAAACATGTCGAAGACGCGGATCGCCCGCGGATGCCCCTCCAGCAGCTGCCCGAAGTATGCCTCGCGCAGCCACCCGTCTATGCTTGGGCTGACCTTGATGCACACGATCTCGGGGACGATCGATGAGCGCCCGCGCCGCCTGGCGAGGTAGACCTGCCCGAACCCGCCCTCGCCGAGCAGCCGTTCGATGCGGTACTCGAGCTGCGTTTCCGGGCTGATGATGACCTGCGATGGCACCAGCAGGTTCCCCGGCCGGTCGAGGGGCACATGGATGGAGCTCGTGCTGCGAGTCGTTGCAGCGGATGTGTGTTTCAACATACAAGTGCGGTCGTCGGACT
>JBOGJB010000298.1:0-3564 GCA_050745085.1 Vicinamibacterales bacterium | reverse complement strand
GCCCACGACGGCCAGCAGAGCCGCCGGTCCCGCGCACGTGAGAGCGAACCTCGTCCACATGAAACAGACTCCCGGTCGCGGCGCGTCCCGACGGCCGTCATTGGCCGTCCGTTGCCGCGACCCTCTTCGTGTAGTCGCGACATCCGGAGATTCCCCCCTGGTGCGGAGGTTTCAGCGAGCGAACGCAGTCGCTATAATGCCGGGCTGCACGCATGCAGCGGGTCTTTGTCGGCGCGGCGCTTAGTTGGTGCCTGGCCTTTGGCTCCGCGGCGGCGCAGCAGACCCCGCGGCGCTTCGCCGGGGCCGTCGCCGGCATCTCCACGCTTTCGGCCGACGCGCGATCGGAGATCACGTCGAGCGCGGCGGCTGTGTCGCTCTACAAACCGGAGAATGGCCCGGCCATCAACGTGCTGTTCGGTGTGCACTTCCACGAGTACATGACTATCCAGGCGAATTACATCTGGAACCGCAACAACCTCGCGCTCGAATTGGTGCGTGCGACCGAGGACGGCTCGTCGTTCTATCGCCAGGCCCGTACGAGCGCGCAGCACACGATCGTCGGGGATCTGCTCGTGTACTTTCGGGAGCGGCAGAGCATCGTACGGCCGTACCTGTCGGCGGGGCTAGGCGTGGTTCGACTCGAGACGAACGCGGACGGTCCTGGTCTCAGCAGAAACGCCGCTCTGCCGGCGGAGCATTCGACGGCGACACGAGGGCTGCTACGGGTCGCCGTCGGGATCGATGTCGCGTTGGGCGGCGGCTGGAGCGGACGTTATAGTTTCAGCGAAAGCCTGAGCGGCAATCCGATCAGCGCGCAGCTCTCGCCGCCCGGGCAGCGCAACCTCGCGAACTTCCAAAATCTCTTCGGGATCGTCCACGCGTTCTAATCCGCCCCGATCGGCCAACACCATCTCGGACGGCAGCTACCGCCGACGGAAGTCGACGTACGGACAGTGCGGCCAATAGATGGGCGGTGACTCGAACTGCTCGCCGAGAACGCGCGCGTGGCACACCCGGCACAGATTCATCGAATCGACGCGCTCGCCCGCGGGCAGCAGCTGCAGCAGATTCTCGAAGACGCAGAGCGGCCGCCCCGCCGCTTTCGTTGCGGTCAGACTGCGGAGCGGACCGCCGGAGGCCTGCCCGGCCACAAGGGCGGAGTAGAGCCGCGACTTCAGGCGCGCCGGCGCCCGATCGACGGTGCCCTCCACCCGCTCGGTCGTCTCAGCAAGTCTCGTGAAGAAGAGCTCGTCATTCATGGGGCCTCAGTCTCCGTCCCAGAGCCGCCTGAAGTGCGCCCGCGCGCGCGCCAGGAGGCGTTCCATTGCCTTCTCCGTCTTCCCCGTCTGCGCAGCCATTTCCCTGATGGTGCGCTTCTCCCAGTAGCGCCAGAGCAGCGCGAGCCCGTAGGGCTCCGGCAGCCGTTTCAGGACTCGGCGCGTCCTCTCCTGCGCCCGCGCCGCATCGATCAGATCCTCGAAATCCGGCAACGCGGCCGGGCCAGCGGCGCCCTCTGCCGATTCCGCGAGCGATTCGGGCTCCCGCAGCCGCGCGCGGTAGAAGTCTTCGACCTTGTGCCTGGCGATCCCCATCAGCCAGGCCAGGATGGACGAGTGACCGGCGAACGTGTCGAGTTTCTGCAAGGCTGCGAGAAAGACCTCCTGAACGAGATCCTCGACGAGGTCCGCTCTGGGGGCGAGCCGGCGAGAGACATACCCGTAGACGGGATCGGCGTAGCGGGTGACGAACTCGGCCGTCGCCTTGCGATCTTTCTGCAGTACGGCCGCGAGGAGTGCCCGCTCCTCGCTCGCGAGCGATTCAGGCTGCGGCGGCGCGGCGCGGACGCCTGATCCGGCCGGGGAAGGCGCGTCTGGCTGCATCTATTTCATGAGTCGGACGATTGGGGAAGAAACCCCCACTACACTTGTGGTCTGAGGCGTGCGAAGTTGCGTCCGGGCGAGCGCTTCCTCGAGGTCGCGGCAGGTTGCGGAAGGCTTAGGTCTTCCGGCGGCGCGGAGCTCATGGTGACGCGAATTCCTCGCGATCGGCGAGTCCCATCCGGCGCAGCAGCGCCCGATACCGCGGCTCGTCGTGCAGCAGCTCGAAGATGGCGTCGGTGAAGCCGGGCACCTCGATGTTGTGCTGCTCGACCGCTTTCTCCAGCAGCGCGAGCGCCCGCTCGCGCTGGCCGAGGCCAACGAGAATGATCGCGGACAACTGCGGGGCCATGTATCGCTGACGCGAGTCTCGTTCGATCGCGGCGAGTACCTTGAGCGCGTCCCGCCGCCGACCGGTGACCGCGTACCCATACCCGAGCCAGGGATTCGATCCGTCAGGTGATCCTTTTTCGAGCGCCGCGATGGCGCGGGTCCAGTCGCCCTGTGACGCATACACGTGCCCACGCTCCAGCGCGAACCCGCGGGGACTCACCTCCCGCGCCCGATCAATCTGCTGGAGCGCCGCGTCGTAGCGCCCCGCCTGTCTCAACGCGTTTATGAATTCCCTGTTGATGATGAGCGAAAGCGGGCTCAGCTCCAAGGCACGGCGTGTCGCCACGAGCGCTTCTTCCGGCCGCCGCATCGCGGCCAGGTACATTCCCCAGGCGCGGTGCCCCTCGGCGTAGTTCGGCTCCAGCTCGAGACTACGGCGGAACTCACGCTCGGCCGCCTGCCACTCCCAGCGATAGCGATACAGGACGCCGGCGAGCGACGCGTGGGCCTCCGCAAGCGTGTCGTCGAGCGCCAGCGCCTTTCGCGCCGCGGCCTCGGCCTTGGGCATGCACTCCGCCGGAGCCGCGAGGCCCTGGAGATTGAACAAGCGATAGGTGTCCGAGAGGCCCGAGTACGCCGGGGCGTACGCAGGATCTATCGCGATTGCCGCCTGGAAATGTTCGATCGCCTTGAGCACGCTCTCCGGCGATCGCCTGCTCCATTCGTACCGCCCTCTGAGGTATGCGTCGTAGGCTTCGGGACGAACGGTCCGCGCCCGCGCGAGGCGGCTCCGCTCGTCTGGTCGGATCTCGACGCGGACGGCGTCGACGATGGTGCGCGCCAGCTCCGCTTGCAGGACCAGCACGTCGCGCACCTGGCGTTCGAACGCGGCCGCCCACAGATGACGATCGGTATCGTCGACGAGCTGCGCAGTGACGCGCACGCGGTCCCCCGATCGCGCGACGGATCCCTCCAGGACCGCGTCGACACCGAGCTCGCGTGCGACCTCGGGGAGCGTCTTCTTCGCCCCCTTGTACTGCATGACGGACGTCCGTGAAATCACATTGAGTGCATGGACTTGCGCGAGATCGGTAATCAGCGCGTCGGTGATGCCGTCGACGAAGTACTCCTGTCCGGCGTCTCCCGTCAGGTTCTGGAATGGCAGCACGGCAACAGATCTGATCTCGCTCGGCGCCGCGCGCAGGCCGAAGGTTCGAGCCAGCCACTCGCGCGAGGCGGCGACGGAGAGCGCCAGCGCCGCGAGGCCCGCGGCCGCGAGCGCACCGGCCGCAATCCACCGGATTGGCGGCCGCTCCGTGCGCGACGCGGAACGGTCGGCCGGAACGGGCGCGGG
>JBOGJB010000297.1:0-4980 GCA_050745085.1 Vicinamibacterales bacterium | reverse complement strand
ACCCAAGCGCTCCCAGCGGCGCGAACCTGAACCATAGCGTCGCGGGTCAGCCGCCCGGCCGGCTGTCGGACACCAAGGCGGTACCGGCCGGGTGGCACGTTCTCGAGGCGAAAACGCCCGCGTGCGTCTGTCACCGCGAACGTCTGACGATCAAAGGCATACACCCACGCGATCATCCACGGGTGGATGTCGCAGGACAGGACTACGGGGCGGTCCGGCGGCGTTCGAGCGAATCGGTGCGGGGGCGGCGCCGGCGCACCGGCGGCCGTGTTCACGCTGAACGCGTTGGTTGGGTTCGCGTCCGATGAACGGACGTTGTGGTTGGCCGGATCGTCACTGGTGAACCGCACGGGCTGTCCGGCGTCCACCGCGAGGACCTGCGGCTCGAAGATGAAGTCGCGCTGATTGAGGACGGCCGGCGTCGTCGAGGTCGCGCCGACTCGAGAATCGTTCAGAAACACGATCGCATACTGCAAGCCGCCGCTCTTGTCGACGTACAGGACATGCTGCGTGCGGCCGCCCTCGATTACGAAAGTCGGAGCCGGCGGCGCGCCTTCGTAGATCACGCGTCCCTCTATGACGCCGACCTTGGTCTGCGCGGCCGTTGTCGCGGCGGGCTGAGGATTTGCCAAGGCGACCGCGAGACAGGCCATCGTCGCAATGGCAAAAGGTCGGCACATGTTCAGCCGATTATCAGTGCGACAAGCCTCAGAGCGCCCTCTAAAGAGAGGCCTGAGTAATCTGGAGGGGGGATGCGGCGATCGCCGGCTCCTCGCGATCCCGCGTCGCAGAGATGCCCTTCGGGACGACCTTCCAGAACGCCGCGGCCGCCTCGCTGCCGAGATCGAGCAGCTCACGGGCCGTCCGGCTGGACGTGAGGTCGTAGTGCATCATCAGGAGCGCCGCCAGCACATCCCAATCGTCGTCGTCGAGCGCGACGGCGTCGACCATCATTTGATTGCATCGGCCCTGAAAGCGGTCGTCCGCATCGAGTACGAAGGCGATGCCGCCCGACATGCCGGCGGCGAAGTTCCGTCCCGTCGCGCCGAGCACGACGACGCGCCCGCCGGTCATGTATTCGCAGGCGTGATCGCCGACGCCTTCCACGACGGCGGTGGCGCCGCTGTTGCGCACCGCGAAGCGCTCGCCCGCGGCGCCCGCGATGAAGACCCGCCCGCCGGTTGCGCCGTAGAGCGCCGTGTTGCCGGCGATGACGCCCACCTGCGCGGCCGAAGCCGCTTCGGCGCGCCGGAGGCCCTGCACAGTGCCTGACGCCGGCCTGATCACGATCTCGCCGCCGTGCATGCCCTTGCCGACGTAGTCGTTGGCCTCGCCCGTGAGGTGCAGCCAAATGCCGGGCAGCAGGAACGCGCCGAAGCTCTGGCCGGCGGAGCCTGACAGGGCGACCCTCACGGATCCCTCCGGCAGGCCGGCATCGCCGAAGCGAGCCGCGATCGCGCCGGCGAGCCTGGCGCCGACCGCCCGATCGGTGTTGCGAACGGTGCCGCAGACCTCGAGCGGATGTTCGGGGCTGATCGTATCGAGCAGCTCGTCATGCGGGACGTCGTCGAGCCCAACGCGATTTGCGTGGTGTCCGGCTTCAGCCGGACCCGGATGTCTGGGCGGCGAAGCCGCCAGGAGCGGCGTCAGGTCGAGCGCCGTCGAACCGCCAGGCCGGGTGGCGAGCAGATCGGCGCGGCCGATGAGGTCGTCGAGCCGACGAACGCCGGACCGCGCGAGCTGACGCCGGACGTCCTCCGCGAGCATCCGGAAGTAGGCGACGAGGATGTCGGGCGTGCCCGCGAAGCGGGCGCGCAGATCGGCGCGCTGCGTCGCGATGCCCACGGGGCACGTATTGAGGTGACACTGCCGCGCCATGACGCATCCGATCGCGACGACCGCGGCCGTGCCGAATCCGAACTCGTCCGCGCCGAGTGCCGCCGCGATCGCGACGTCGCGTCCAATCTTCAGGCCGCCGTCCACCTGGAGGCGGACGCGGTCCCGCAGCCCGTGATGCTCGAGCACCTGCCGCGCTTCCGCAAGTCCCAGCTCCCACGGCATCCCCGCATGCTTGATCGAGGCTCGCGGCGACGCTCCGGTGCCGCCGTCGTGTCCGCTGATCTGCACGGCGTCGGCCCCCGCCTTCACGACGCCGGCGGCGACGATGCCGATGCCGGTCTGCGCGACCAGCTTGACGCCGATGCGCGCCATGGGATGAAGCCGTTTC
Organism: Vicinamibacterales bacterium; assembly: GCA_050745085.1. Classification (GTDB taxonomy): domain Bacteria; phylum Acidobacteriota; class Vicinamibacteria; order Vicinamibacterales; family 2-12-FULL-66-21; genus DATAEE01. The sequence goes on along the minus strand of JBOGJB010000297.1, from coordinate 2,753 downwards.
AGGTCGAACACGAGCTGCGCGAGGTCCTCGATGCTGTAGATGTCGTGGTGGACGGGCGGCGAGATCAGCGTGATGCCGGACTGCGCGTGCCGCAGCCGCGCGATGTGGTCGACGACCTTGGCCGCCGGCAGCTGTCCGCCTTCTCCCGGCTTCGAGCCCTGCGCGATCTTGATCTGGATCTCGTCCGCCGACATCAGGTACGCCGGCGTGACGCCGAACCGCGCCGAGGCAATCTGCTTGATCGCGCTGCCGGCCCAGTCCGATCCCGGGCTGCGGCGGAATCGATCCGGCTCCTCTCCCCCTTCGCCGCTGTTGCTCCGGCCGCCGAGCCGGTTCATGGCGACCGCGATCGTACGGTGCGCTTCGGGGCTCAGCGCGCCGACCGACATAGCGGAGGCGAAGAAGCGGCGGCAGATCTGATCCGCCGGCTCCACCTCCTCGATTGGTACCGGCTCGCCCGCTTGAAGCTCCAGAAGATCGCGCAGCGCGGTCGGCGGCCGCTCCGAGACAAGACGCGCGAACGCCTCGTAGGCCTCCTCGTTCTCGGATCCCGCCGCTCGATGGAGCTGGCGCACCACCATCGGGTTGTTGGCGTGGTACTCGCCGTCGCGGCGGTAGGTGTGGAAGCCGGGAAAGGCGACCGTGCCACTCCTCTGCCGATCGAGGATCTGCCGCGCCAGGTCGCGGAGCGTCAGGCCGCCAAGCGGCGACGGCGTCCCGGGAAAGAATCGATGGACGAGCGCCGTGTCGAGCCCGAGGATCTCGAAGAGCTGACCTCCGCAGTAGCCGCCGAAGGTACTGACACCCATTTTCGAGAAGATCTTCAGTAACCCTCGCTCGAGCGTCTGGCGGTACCGTTCGATGGCGTCGGCCGCCTTACCGCGCGGCGCCAGCGCCGCCACGGTCGCGTAGGCCAGGTATGGGAACGCCGCGCCGGCGCCGTACGCGAAGAGCGTCGCGAGTTGGTGCGGATCTCGCGCCTCGCCGGTTTCCACAACGATGCCGGCGTCCATGCGGCGGCCGCGCGCGACGAGGCCGTGATGCACCGCCGCCGTTCCAAGCAGCGGTGGGATCGGCGCGCGATCCTGATCGGCATCCCGGTCTGTGAGGACCAGCAGTCGGGCTCCGCCTTCGACGGACGCGGCGGCGGCGGCGACCATCTCCTCGAGTGCGCGCTCCAGCGCCTCTTCTCCACCGGCCGCGGGAAACACGAGCGGGATGCGGACGATGGCGGCCGCGCCGAAGGTCCTGGCGAGCGCGTCGAACTGCCCCTCGCTGAGAATCGGTGACGGCAGGGACAGCAGCCTCGCCGCTGGCCTCTGATCTCCGGTCTCTGGCCTCAGTTCCGACTCGTCCAAGAATCCCGGACGTGGTCCGAGCAGCACGCCCAACGACATCGCCCAGGCTTCACGGATGGGATCCATCGGCGGATTGGTCACCTGGGCGAAGCGCTGTCGGAAAAAGTCAGGCAGGATTCGGGCACAGGTGGACATCGCCGCGGGCGGCGCGTCATCCCCCATCGACCCGACCGCCTCCTCTCCCTGCTCGGCCATCACGCGGAGGATCAACTCGATCTCCTCGCGCGAATACGCAAAGAGCTGCTGCTGGCGGACCAGCGCGTCGCTCCGAAGGGGCGTGATTCGTCGTGCTGCACGCGGACGTTCGGTTATAACGCCGCGCGCAAGCAGCCGCGCGTACGGCCGCTGCCTCGCCAGCGACGCGCGAATCGCGGCCGTCTCGCGGATCGTGCCGTCGAGGGTGTCGACCGCGATCATTCCTCCGGGGCCGACGCGGCCGCGCCGGACGACTTCCCTCTCGGCGACGTCGAAGATGCCTGCCTCCGAGCCGAGCAGGAGCTGATCGTCGGAGGTGCGGATGTAGCGCAGCGGCCGGAAGCCGTTGCGATCCAGCGCCGCGCCGGCGAGGCGGCCGTCGGTGAAGGCGATCGCCGCGGGACCGTCCCACGGCTCGCTGAAGCAGGCCTGATAGGCGTAGAAGGCCGCGACGTCGGGCGGCAGGTCCGCGTCCTGCTCCCACGCGGGCGGCAGGAGTCGCGAGATCGCGTGCGGCAGGCTGAACCCGGAGTGCCGCAGGAGCTCCACGACCTCGTCCAGGCTCTGGGAGTCGCTCCCCGTCTCGTCCAGGATTCGCTCGCCCGCGTACACGCCGAGACACGACCGATCGCGCGCCCGCGCGCGCATCCAGAGCCGGTTGCCCTGAACGGTGTTGATCTCGCCGTTGTGGGCGAGCATGCGGAACGGCTGCGCAAGGCGCCACTCGGGCGCCGTGTTGGTGCTGAAGCGCTGGTGAACAATCGCCAGCGCGCTGTCGAACGAGCGACTGTTGAGATCGGGATAGAACGCCGGAAGCTGGTCCGGCGTCACCAGTCCTTTGTAAACGACGCTCGACGTGGACAACGAAACGGCCGAGAAACCGTGCAGCCGTAGCCGCGCGGCGTACCGCTCGATGCGGAGCCGGGCGCGGTGCAGCCGCGCGTCCGCGTCCGGGACCGCGCCGTCAGCCACGCCGATCGCCTGCCAGATCTCCGGCCGCGCGGCGCGCGCGATCGGATCCAGCACGTCGTCATCGACCGGCACCGGACGCCACCGCACCGACTGCCAGCCGGCCGCGCGGATCGCGCGCTCGATCGCGGGCACGATCAGCGTCTTCCTGCCCGCAGGCCAGAAGAACATGCCGACCATCCGCGTGTCGCCGTCCCGCGCCGTGCGGGCCCGCAGCTCGCGCGCGAAGAG
>JBOGJB010000296.1:0-8092 GCA_050745085.1 Vicinamibacterales bacterium | reverse complement strand
CTGCTGTTCATCGACAACATCTTCCGGTTCACCCAGGCCGGCTCCGAGGTGTCGACACTGCTCGGCCGGATGCCGTCCGCGGTGGGCTACCAGCCCAACCTGGCCGACGAGATGGGTCAGCTGCAGGAGCGGATCACCTCGACGCGAGGCAACTCGATCACGTCGATGCAGGCGATCTACGTGCCCGCCGACGACTACACCGACCCGGCGCCGGCGACGACTTTCGCGCACCTCGACGCGACGACCAACCTGTCGCGGTCGATCGCCGAGCTGGGCATCTACCCCGCCGTCGACCCGCTCGCGTCGACGTCGCGCATCCTCGACCCGCGCGTCATCGGCGAGGAACACTACGGGGTCGCGCGCTCGGTGAAGCAGATCCTGCAGCGCTACAAGGACCTGCAGGACATCATCGCCATCCTCGGCATCGACGAGCTGTCCGAGGATGACAAGCTGACGGTGACCCGCGCGCGCAAGCTCCAGAAGTTCCTGTCGCAGCCGTTCTTCGTCGCGGAGCAGTTCACCGGCTTCAAGGGCAAGTACGTGCCGATTGCCGACACAGTCCGCGGGTTCAGGGAGATCGTCGACGGCAAGCACGACGATTTGCCGGAGCAGGCCTTTTACATGGTCGGGACGATCGAAGAGGCGATCGAGAAGGCCAACGCGCTCAAGAGTGCATAGTGGCTAGTGCCTGATGCCTCGTTGCTGGTATGACCATACCGCCGCTGCCCGCCTCGCTGACGCTCGAGATCGTGACGCCCGAACGGCTCTTGGTGAAAGAGCAGGTCGACGAGGTCGAGATCCCGGGCGCCGACGGCTACTTCGGCGTGTTGCCCGGGCACACCCCGCTGCTGGCCACCCTCCAGGTGGGAGAGCTCTGGTATCGTAAGGGCCAGGAGAAGACCTACCTGGTCATCGCTTTCGGCTTCGCGGAAGTCCTCCCGGATCGCGTGACGATCCTCGCGCAGATCGCGGAGAAGGCGGAGGAGGTCGACGTCGTCCGGGCGCAGTCGGCGAAGTCGCGCGCCGAGGAGCGTCTGGCGCGCGCGCAGGTGGAAGTCGACTTCGAGCGGGCGCGGATCGCGCTCCTGAAATCTCTCATCCGGCTGCAGGTCTCTGAACGGGCCCGCACACGGGTGTAGCGATGAAGCTTTCCTGGGCCGTCGCCACCAACCCGGGGCTCCGCCGCACCAGCAACGAAGACAGCTACTGCGCGCGGCCGGACCTCGGGCTGTTCGTCGTGGCGGACGGCATGGGCGGGCATGTCGCGGGCGAGGTCGCCTCGCGCGTCGCGGTCGATGCCATCGAGGCGTTCGCCGGCGAGACCGCCGGCGCCGATCGCCATCGCACCTGGCCGTTTCCCTACGACGCCAACGTCGGCCTGGACGCCAACCGTCTGAAAGCGGCGTTCCGGCTCGCCAACCGCCGGATCGGCGCCGCGATGGAGGGCTCGCAGAATCTGCGCGGCATGGCAACCACCGCGTCGGCGGTGCTCGTCGGCGGGCGCGACAACGCGGCGGCGATCGCCCACGTCGGCGACAGCCGCGTCTACCTTCTGCGCAGCAGCGCCCTCCAGCAGCTCACCAACGATCACTCGTGGGTCGAGGAGCAGGTGCGCGCGGGGACGATGACGGCGATCGCGGCGCGGCAGCATCCGTGGCGCAACGTCGTCACGCGGGCGCTCGCCGGCGGGGACGATCCGGAAGTGGACGTCGTGGAAGTGACGCTCGAGCCGGGCGATCGCGTCCTGCTCTGCTCGGACGGTCTGTTCACAGTGCTGCCGAACGAGCGCATCTCGGAGATCCTGAAAAAAGACGGCGCGCTCGAGGCGCTCTGCGGGCGCCTGATCGAGGACGCAAACGCGGGAGGCGGACCGGACAACATCACGACGCTGCTGTTGCAGGTCGATGCTGCGTAACCTCAGCGAGCTTTTCCGCTACCGCGGCCTCGTGCAGAGCCTGGTCGCGCGGGAGCTGAAGGCCCGCTACCGCGGGTCGGCGCTCGGGTTCTTCTGGTCCTTCATCAACCCGCTGCTGCTCCTGCTGATCTACACCTTCGTCTTCCGCTACATCATCGAGTCGCGGGCCCCCGGGCACGAGCCGTACGCGCTCTTCATGTTCTGCGGCATCCTGCCCTGGTCCTGGTTCTCGGCGTCGCTCGTCGAGTCGTCGAATGCGCTCATCGCGGGCGGCAACCTGATCAAGAAGGTGCTCTTTCCGGCGGAGATCCTGCCGATCGTGACCGTGCTCGCGAACATGGTGCACTTCTTCCTGGGGCTGCCGATCCTCGGGGCGTTCCTGCTGTACTACGGCCGGCCGTTGAACGTGGCCGAGCTTGTCTGGTTTCCCGCGGTCGTGGCCGTGCAGCTCGTCCTGACGCTCGGCCTGGCGCTGGTGCTGTCGGCGCTCACGGTGCACTTCCGCGACCTGCGTGACATCCTGTCGAACGTGCTGACGTTCTGGTTCTTCGCCACACCGATCATCTATCCGATGCTGCTGGCGGGCGCGCTGGAGCGGCGGCTGCTCAACCTGAACCCGTTCACCCACCTCGCCATCTCGTATCAGGAGATCCTCTTCTACGAGGGCCCGTTCGGGCACTGGAAGTGGCTGGTCGCGCTCGGCGCCGCGTCGGTCGGGCTCCTGCTGTCCGGGTTCTTCGTCTTCGATCGGCTCCGCGATTCCTTCGCCGAGGAAGTCTGATGCCTCCCGCCATCGAGGTTTCGCAGGCCACGAAAATCTACCGCCGCTACAGCGGCCGTCGACAGTTCGCCACGCTCAAGAGTGCGCTGCTGACCGGCAGCCTGATCCGAAATCTGCGTCCGGAAGAGCGGTTCACGGCCGTCGAGGACGTGTCGTTCGACGTCGCGGCCGGCCGGACGCTGGGGATCATCGGCCGGAACGGATCCGGCAAGAGCACGATGCTGAAGCTCGTCGCGGGCATCACGAAGCCGACGAGCGGCAGCGTGCGCGTCGACGGACGTGTATCGGCGCTGATCGAGCTGGGCGCCGGGTTTCACCCCGAGATCTCCGGCCGCGAGAACGTGTTCATCAACGGCATCATGCTCGGGCTCTCGAAACGCGAGGTCGCGCGGCGCTTCGACGAGATCGTCGAGTTCGCGGAGCTGGCGGAGTTCATCGACGCGCCGGTGAAGACGTACTCGTCGGGCATGTACATGCGGCTCGGCTTCGCGGTCGCGATCCACGTCGATCCCGACGTGCTGCTCGTGGACGAGGTCCTGGCGGTCGGCGACGAGAGCTTCACGCACAAGTGTCTCGACAAGTTCGCCGAGTTCAAGCGGCGCGGAAAGACGATCCTGCTCGTGACGCATTCGCTGGGCCTGGTCGAGCGGTTCTGCGACGAAGCCATCTGGTTCGACGCGGGCCGCGTCCGCGCGAGCGGCGATCCCAAGCGCGTCGTCGACAGCTACATCACCGACGTCGAGAAGAGCGAGGAAGCCCAGCTCGCCAGCGAGGAGGAGAAAACGGTCTCCGAGCCGCAGCCGCGGAGCGGCGACGAGACTCCCTGGACCGGATCGGTCGAAGGGCACCCCTCGACCAGCTCGGGGCGGCCCGAGCCGCGGGACGGGCTGACGCGAGTCGAAGGGCGTTGGGGCTCGCACGAAGCAGAGATTCTCGACGTCAAGCTCGTCGGGCCGGACGGCGACGCGGCCCACATCTTTCAGAGCGGCGAGCCGTTGGAGATCCGGCTTCGCGTTCGCGCGGTGCAGGCGCTGGAGGACTTCGTTTTCGGGATTGGTATCTTCAACGCCGAAGGCGTCTGCTGCTACGGCACCAACACCGACATCGATGAGCTGACCCCGGCGCGCCTCGCGGGCGAAGGAGAGGCCGTCTTCCGCATCGACAGCCTGGATCTGGTCGAGGGGACGTACAAGCTCGACGCCGCCATCCACAAGCGGGACGGCTACCCCTACGACTATCACCGCCTGCTGTACACCTTCCGCGTGAAGTCTCGTACGCGCGATGTCGGGATCTACCGGCCACGGCACGAGTGGCGCTTCACGGGCGGCGCAACTTTCAAATGACCGTGCTCCGGCTCGGCGACGCGCAGCGACTCCTGACCGATCTGCGGTGCGCCGGCAAGCGGATCGTCTTCACCAACGGGGTGTTCGACCTCCTCCATCCCGGACATCTCCGGTACCTCCAGGCCGCGCGGGCCGAAGGGGATGTCCTCATCGTCGGCATCAACTCCGATCGATCCGTTCGAGCGAACAAGGGACCGGACCGACCGATCACGCCGGAGGCGGAACGGGCCGAGATCGTCGGCGCGCTGGCCTGCGTCGATGCCGTCGTAGTCTTCGACGAAGAGACGCCGGCCGAGATCGTCCGAGCCCTCGAGCCCGACGTGCTCGTGAAAGGGGCCGACTGGCCGGCCGACCAGATCGTGGGGCGCGATACGGTCGAGGCGCGCGGCGGCCGCGTCGTCCGCGTGCCGGTCGAGCCGGGGCACTCGACGAGCGTCATCCTCGAGCGCATCAGGCACGGCCGCTAGCGGTGCTATCATGGTGGGTTCCGGGCGGACCGGAAACCGCGCCGTGACAACCGCTACTTCGCTTGCGCTGCGGGCCTTCTTCAAGTCGGCGCTCGGCCGGCTCGAAACGGGTGTGCCTGGCTATCGACCCGGTCGAGCCAGACGCATCACGGGGCTGACACCGGCGGCGCAGACGCTCTACGTCGCGGGCGCGGCGCGCGACGGGTTGACCATTCTCGTCGCGGCAACCGATCGCGACGTCGAGCGCATGGCATCGGACACGCGGTTCTTCCTCTCGGCGCTGGACGGTCTCGCCGAGGCGGACGCCGAGCGTCTCGTGCTGCCCTTCCCCTCGCACGAGATCGATCCCTACCGCGGTCTGGCGCCGCATTTCGAGGTATCCAGCGCCCGCGCCCGGGCGCTGCATGCGATCGCCGCCGGGCAGGCGCGGATCGTCGTGGCGTCGGTCGCCGCGCTCCTGCCGCGCGTCAGCGCGCCGGAGCGCAGCCTGGCCTTCTCCATCGACCTGACGCCCGGGGTCGAGATCGATCCCCAGGCGCTCGGCGACCTGCTCGTCGAGGCGGGCTACACGCGCCAGGACCCGGTCGATCAGCACGGCGAGTTCTGCGTGCGCGGCGGCGTCGTCGATTTCTATCCGGCCGGCGACGCGCAGCCGGTGCGCGTCGAGTTCATCGGCGACACCATCGAATCGATTCGCCGCTACGACGCCGCCACACAGCGATCGATCGCGCCGCTCGACCGGCTGGCGGTGGTGCCGCTCCGCGAGCGCTTCGAGGACGCGATGCCGTCGGCGACGTTCTACGACTACGTCGCGCGCGCCGGGGGCGTCCGGCTGTTCGTGGCCGAGCCGGAAGACGCGGCGGCGCAGGCGCGCAAGGTCGTCGAGCAGGTGCGCGCCAGCTTCGACGACGCGCGGGCAAAGGCGCCAGAAGTTCGACATCCTGAACCGCAAGCGCTGTTCACGGGCGTGGAAGAGGTCGAGGCCTGGCTGTCAAGCGGCACGGCGCTGGAGGAGCTGGCGGTCGAGGACGGCGGCGACGAGGCGCGCCACATTGCCTGCCAGCCGGTCGTCGAGTTCCGAGGCCGGGTGGCGGACTGGGTCGCCGAGATCCGGCACGCGCGCGAGCGCGGCGAGACCGTGTTGTTTGTCGCCGACTCGGCGGGGCGCGCCGAGCGCGCGCTGGAGCTGCTGCGCGAGTACGACGTCGTCGCGGTTCCGGTGGAACACACCGATGAGGCGCACACCGCCGCCGTATTCGTAGCGACCGGCCACCTGTCCCGGGGATTCCGCCTGCCCGAGGCCGGGCTCGTCATCTACGCGGAGACGGACGTCCTCGACGAGGCGCGCCGCGTGCACGAGCGGCGCAAGTCGGCCGCGCGCACCTTCCTCTCGGACTTCCGCGACCTGAAGGTCGGTGATCACGTCGTCCACGTCGACCACGGGATCGGAATGTTCGTCGGGCTGAAGCGGATTCAGGTTGGCGGGTCCGAGCGGGCCGGCCCCCCGGGCCAGAGCGGACGCGACGGCGCACAGGAGTTCATGGAGCTGCGATACGCGGGCGACGACAAGCTGTTCGTGCCCATCGAGCGGCTCGACCTGGTCCAGAAGTACACGGGGGGGGCCAAGCCGGCGCTCGATCGGCTCGGCGGCACGACATGGGAGCGGGCCAAGACGCGCGTCCGGAAGGCGATGCGCGACATGGCCGAGGAGCTGCTCAAACTGTACGCGGCGCGAAAGGCCGTGGCAGGCCATGCCTTCGCGGCCGACTCGCACTGGCAGCGCGAGTTCGACGAAGCGTTCGAGTGGGAACTGACCCCGGATCAGCAGGCGGCCGTCGGCGACATCAAGCGCGACATGGAGACGCCGTCGCCGATGGACCGGCTGCTGTGCGGCGACGTCGGTTACGGGAAGACCGAAGTGGCGATGCGCGCGGCGTTCAAATCGGTCATGGACGGCAAGCAGGTCGCGGTCCTCGCCCCCACGACGGTCCTCGCGTTCCAGCATCTGAAGACGCTCCGCGATCGGTTTGCCGGCTTCCCGGTCACGATCGAGATGGCGAGCCGCTTCCGCTCGAAGCCCGAGCAGAAGCAGATCCTCGCCGACCTCGCCGCGGGAAGAGTGGACATCATCGTCGGGACGCACCGGCTGCTGTCGAAGGACGTGACGTTCCGCGACCTCGGGCTGCTCGTCGTGGACGAGGAACAGCGCTTCGGCGTCGCGCACAAGGAGAAGATCAAGCAGCTTCGCAAGCGCGTGGACGTCCTGACCATGACGGCAACGCCCATTCCGCGGACGCTCAACATGTCGCTCGTCGGCATCCGCGACATGTCTATCATTGAGACCCCGCCGAAGGATCGGCTCGCGATTCAGACGAGCGTCGTGAAGTTCGACCGGCACGTCATCGCCCGCGCGATCAGCAACGAGCTGGAGCGCGGCGGGCAGGTGTACTTCGTCCACAACCGTGTGGAGTCGATTTATTCGCTCGGCAACCTGCTGACGCGGATCGTCCCCGAAGCACGCATCGGGATCGCGCACGGTCAGATGAGCGAAGACGCGCTCGAGCGGGTCATGGTCGATTTCGTGGCGCACACGCACGACGTGCTGCTGGCGACGACGATCATCGAAAACGGCCTGGATATCCCGAACGCGAACACGATGATCGTCAACCGGGCGGATCGGTACGGCCTCGCGCAGCTCTATCAACTTCGCGGGCGCGTCGGCCGATCGGATCGGCGCGCCTATGCGTACCTGCTGATACCGCCGGAGGAATCGCTGTCCGCGGTGGCGCGCAAACGGCTCGCCGCGATCAGGGAGTTCAGCGATCTGGGAAGCGGGTTCCGCGTCGCCGCGCTGGACCTCGAGATCCGCGGCGCCGGCAACCTGCTCGGCGGGGAGCAGAGCGGGCACATCGAGGCCGTCGGCTTCGACATGTATATGAAGCTGCTCGAGCAGACCGTGCGGGAGCTGCGCGGCGAGGAGCTGGAGGAGGAGCGGCGGGCGTCGGTCAACCTGCGGGTCGATCTCCGCATCGACGACGGGTTCATCCCGGACATGAACCAACGGCTGACGGTGTACCGGCGCATCGCCGGTGTGCGGACCGAGGACGAGCTGGTGAAGACAGTAGAGGAGATTCGCGACCGCTACGGACCGGTGCCGGCGTCCCTGCTCAACCTCGCCGACTATGCCCGCATCCGGCTTCTGGCCGACCGGCTCGGGGTGGAGTCGCTCGACCGGGACGGGCAGGTGGTCGTCCTAAAGTTCAGGCAGGACGCGAATATCGACGCGGCGGCCCTCATCCGCATGGTCAGGGCGAGAAACGACGTCAAGCTGGCGCCCCCCGCATCGCTCAAGCTCGACCTGCGGGGGGCCCGCCCCGACGTGCGCCGGTCCGGCTCGTGGTGGACGGCGCGGGCCACCGCCGGCGAGGTGGCCCCGGGCTTTACCCGCGAAGAGATGACGCGCGCCCCTGAGACCGACCCCCGTGCCAGGGACGGGCTGTTCGAACGGCTGGGGAGCCTGCTGGACGAGTTGAGCAGGCCGCCATGATTGGCTAAAATGTTGAGTTCAAGTAGTTTGCGAGAAGGC
>JBOGJB010000295.1:0-4249 GCA_050745085.1 Vicinamibacterales bacterium | reverse complement strand
AACAGATACAGCGCAAGCGCCCCGCCCGCCATCACGGCTAACGCGGCGGCTGCGGTGGTCGCAAACAGCCCGCCCGTCTCCCGCACCGCCGGGTCCGTGGCGCGCGCGATCGTGACTCCGACGATCGCCGCGGCGGCGGTCACGATCGGGAAGATGTAGAGGTCCTGCTTGGTCTTCGATGCCGAGAAGAACAGGACGATGCCGACCATCCAGAGCCACAGCAGCGATTCGTGACTCCGGCGCTCGGTGCGCGGGCTGCGGACAAACAGCCAGGCGGCGAGCGGAAGGAACAGCGACCACGGGAAGAGGTCGGCGAGGACGACCGGCGCATAGAAGAACCAGCCGCGCGCCGGCGCGACCGGATCGGTGTAGCGGCCGATGTTCTCGCCCCAGAAAAAGCCGACGATGTGGTCGAGGCCGTGGCGCTGGTAGACCGCGAGATACCAAGGGGCGACGATCGCGAGGACGATCAGCGCGCCGGCGGGAAGCATCATCCGGGTCAGATCGCCGAGCCGGCGCTGGAACGTCAGGTAGATGAAGAAGACGAGGCCCGGCAGGACGATCGCGACCGGTCCCTTCGTGAGCATCCCGAGACCGGCGGCGACGTACATCAGCACGAGATAGATCCGGCGTCGTGACGGCTGGCGCTCGGCCAGCAGAAAAAACAGCAGCGTCAGCCCCATGAACATCGTGATGTAGACGTCGATCAAAATGCGCCGCGCGAACATCAGGACGCGCGGAGAGGAGGCCAGCGCGATGGCCGCGAAGAAGCCGGCATCGGTGGACCAGAGCAACCATGCGGCAAAAAACGCGGCGGCGATGAGGACGACGGCGCCGATCGCGATCGCGAGGCGCTCCGACCAGACCGAGACGCCGAAGAGCCGGTAGAACCCCGCGACGATCCAGTAACTCAGGACCGGCTTGTTGAACCGCGGCTGATAGTTGAAGCTCGGGCTGACGTAGTCGCCGGACTCCATCATCTCGCGCGGCGTCTCGGTGTAGAACGCCTCGTTCGCGTCCCAGATGGCCGAGTCGCCGAGGCCGACGAAGTACGGCGCGATCGCCAGGACGAGCAGCGCGATGAGGATGAATCGTTTCAATGCCTAGTGCCTGAAGTGCCGAATGCCTGTAAACACCATTGCGAGTCCGTGCTCGTCCGCAGCGGCGATGACCTCGGCATCGCGGACCGAGCCGCCCGGCTGAACGACGGCGGTCGCGCCGGCGGCGGCGACATGGTCGAGGCCGTCGCGGAACGGGAAGAACGCGTCCGAGGCGGCGACCGATCCGGTCAGCGACCCGCGCGCCTTCATAGTCGCGACCCTGACCGCGTCGACGCGGCTCATCTGGCCCGCGCCGATCCCGAGCGTGCGATCCACGCCCGTGAAGATCACCGCATTTGACTTCACGTGCGCACACACGCGCCATGCGAAGCGAAGCGCCTGCCACTCATCTTCTGTCGGTTGTCGCTTCGTGACGACCTTCGGGAAGTCTCCCTTCGGCCAGGGGTCGCGCGCCTCGGTGACCCAGTCCCGCTCCTGCATCAGGACCCCGCCGAGGATGCTCCGGAAGTCGTTGAGTTCATGGGTCTCCTGGTGCCCGGAGCCGTGCGAATCGAGTGGAGTGACGACGCGCATGTTCGGCTTGGCCCCCAGAACTTCCCTCGCCCCCTGCGCGACCGCCGGCGCGACAACCGCCTCGATGAACGTCGAAGTAACGGCGCGCGCCGCTTCGGCGTCGAGCGGGCGGTTCAGGCCCACAATGCCGCCGAAAGCCGACAGCGCGTCTGCTTCGCGGGCGCTGACGTACGCTTCAGCCGTGCTCGACCCCGTGGCCACGCCACACGGATTCGTATGCTTGACGACCACGGCCGCGGGCTCTGCGAACTCGCCCGCGATCCGCTGCGCCGCGTCGAGGTCAAGCAGGTTCGTGTAGGAAAGCGCCTTCCCCTGCAGCAGCGCGAGACGGCCGTTGAACAGGGCAGCCTTCTGGTGAGGATTCTCCCCATAGCGGAGATCCCGATCCTTCAAAAGACCGAGCGTGACGTCTTCGATCGGCGGCGGTGGCCGGCGCGCGAATGAACCACCGTTCCGCGCTTCGAAGAAGACAAGCGTCCGGCTGATGGCGTGGTCGTACTCCTCGGTGTGACAAAACGCTTTCACGGCCAGCTCGAGCCGGAACGGCACTCCGGGCCCGTCCGGTCGGCCGAGCTCCTTCAGGACACGTTGGTAATCCCCCGGCTCGACCACGACGAGCACGTCGCGAAAGTTCTTCGCCGCCGCGCGGACCAACGACGGCCCGCCAATGTCGATGTGCTCGACGAGCTCTTCGAACGTCACGTCAGGCCTTTTCGCCGTCTCCTTGAAGGGATAGAGGTTCACGACGACGATGTCGATCGGTGTGATGCCGTGCGCGGCGATGGCTGCCATGTCCCCGGCCAGCGCGCGGCGCGCCAGAATGCCGCCGTGAATCTTCGGATGCAGCGTCTTGACCCGTCCGTCCATCATTTCGGGAGAGCCGGTGACGTCGGACACGGAGATCACAGCCAGACCGGCCGCGGCGAGCGCCTTCGCCGTCCCTCCCGTCGAGATCAACTCGCAGTTCAGGGCGGCCAGACCGCGGGCGAAGTCGGCGAGTCCGGCCTTGTCCGACACACTCAGAAGCGCGCGCATTCGGTCATATCCTTGACAATCTCAAAACGTTCGGGCACCATCGAACGTGGCGCTGGGCGGGCCAGCGTCGTTCCACGAGACCGCGAAGGCTCGCGGTCTTTTTTTATGCCTCGACTGCCGGCGGCATCCGTCAGCGAGGTCTCTGGTCAGGCGGCGCATGACGTCGCGCAACTGCAAGGCAGGACAAGAAAGATGCGTATCACAGGTAAGGTCAAGTGGTTCAACAACGCCAAGGGGTACGGCTTCATCGAGCGGGAGGGCGGGAGTGACGTGTTCGTGCACTTCTCCGCCGTCCAGGGCAACGGCTTCCGCACGCTCGAGGAAGGCCAGGCGGTCGAGTTCGAGATCGTTGACGGCCCCAAGGGCCCGCAGGCCGGCAACGTCACCAAGGTAAGCTAGCCATCGCGTGACCGGGGCGGCGCCCGCCGCCCCGGTCCACGCGGATATCCCGGTCAGTCCTTCTCCCCTTTCGTTCCACGCGCCGTAAAACTGACTTTCCCGTTCTCGTTCGACACGCGGAACGCGACTTCCTGGCTTCCGCCGTCGCGCAGCTTCTTCACCTGATCTTTCACCAGCGCGGCAAAGCGATGGAACGGGACGACGTCGTCGCCGTTCTCGCGCCGCGCGTCCATCAACGAGTCGTACAGCGAGTGGAGCTTGTCCATCTCGCGCATCGGGTCGGTAAACGACGCCACGTGCAGCACGCGCCGGCCGCTCGGTTTGTCCCGTTCGACGCTCGTCTCCTGCTGGCCCCAGTTGAACGGCCCGGGACGTCCTTCTTCGCGGGCGCGCATCCCACGGTCCCAGAGGTCGATGAACGTCTGAAAGCGCGTCTGGAGCGTGCCGAAGCGGAACCTCTCCATCACGCCCTGCGCGTTGATCGCCCCGCGGTCCCATCGCTTGATGATCGCCTCGACGCGGCCGCGCGTCTCCCACGGCGGGCGCGGCAGGCGGCCGGCGAAGAACATGTTGTACTCCGCCTCGAGGCGCTTGAGCTCGGCCTCGAGCACCGCCAGGTCGTGGGTAATCTGCTCGCGTTCGTTCAACTGATTAACAGCCACACGAGCGGCAGCCACAGCTCGCGTGCATAGGGGACGGGCCGATCGTCGACGAGCACTTCGCAGGCGTCGAGCGGTCCGACGATCTGAAACAACTCGCGCAGCGTCGAGGCGTCCGACGGCAGGTATCTCGCGCGATGGCGGAACGATGCGCCCGAGCCGGTTTCGCGGTACTCCGCCGACGCGCGCGCGAGCGCGACCGCGCGGTCGTAGCCCGGGCCGTCGAAGGTCGGGAACACGAGCGTGAACGAGAAGGGGCCGGGCGGCGTGCCGAAGAGCGCGGCGCGCAGATCCGGATCGAGCGCCGCGAGCTCCTCGTCGGTCGGCGTCTCGGGCACGTCGACGTACGGCCAGAAGCGATCCAGCGGCCTGGTCGCGGGTCGTTCGGTCTCCGTTGTCATCCGTGTGAATCCGCGGTGATCCGTGGCTCTGACCCGCGGGGAATCCGTGGCCTGATAATATCCTGAGTCGGCGACGAGCGCCAAGCCGCGCATGGCCGATTTCCGCGTCATTCCGTCGATC
>JBOGJB010000294.1:0-4248 GCA_050745085.1 Vicinamibacterales bacterium | reverse complement strand
GCTTCACCGTGTTCGCGATTGACCTTCAGTATTTTGGCGAACGCAGCACGGATCTTCTCACCACGTTCACCGAGCCGGAGAAACACGAGCGACTGTATAACCAGCCGCCGGTGTATCTGGCCTGGATCGCCCAGACGGTCAAAGACGTCAGTCGATCGGTTGACGTGCTGGTGGAGCATCGGCGGGCCGACCCCAAACGGATTGGCATCTTGGGGAACAGTCGAGGGGCGATCGCGAACGCGATCGCCGGGGCGGTCGAGCACCGGCTCGCGGTCGTCGTGATGTCGTACGGCGGCCACCTCGACGCGCTCGAGCGCGGCCATCTCCCGGCGGCCTGCCCGGCGAACTACATCGGCCGTATCAGTCCCCGGCCGCTGCTAATGCTCAACGGGTCGCTCGATACCGACATGATCAAGGAGACGTCGGTGGAACCGCTCTACCGGGTGGCGAAGCCGCCGAAGCGGATTCTGTGGTCCGACGGCGGCCACATGGCCATGTCGGAGCAGAACCGGGCGCTGATGTTCCAGTGGCTGCGGGAGAATCTCAAGTGACACGACGGTTCCGGCGCGCCGTTCAGGGGATCGGCGTCCTGGGTCTCGTGCTTACCTCGCTCGCCCTATTGGGTGGGGCCGCTCAGCCGAACCTCGCCGACGAGTGGCTCGCCAGACCGGTCGACGATCGCACGTTCAAGACCTATCTGGACTTCTTCGCCTACGATCGTCACGTCCCATTCGAGCTCAAGGTCGTCGATACGAGCGAGCGCGAAGGCATCAGCAAGGAGCATCTATCCTTCCAGAGCACCCCCGGCGTCCGCGTGTCCGCGAATCTCTACCAGTCGATCAGCTCGGCGGCTCGGAACGCGCCGGCGCTGATCTTCCTCCACGGCGCCGGCATCGGGGGCAAGGACAGCCGTGGCTCCGTCTTGCGGTCGGAGAACCTGACGCGCGCGGGATACACCGTCCTGGCGATCGACCTGCAGTACTGGGGCGAGCGCGGCACCGATCTCCTGATGACCTTCACCGAGCAGGAGAAGCACGAGAAGCTGTACAACCAGCCTTCGATGTATCTCGCGTGGGTGGCTCAGAACGTCAAGGATGTCGGCCGATCGTTCGACCTGCTCGTCGAGCACAAGAAAGTGGATCCGAAACGCATCGGCCTGTTTGGCGCCAGTCGCGGAGCGATCCTGGGATCGATCGTCGTCGGCGTCGACCGCCGGCTCGTCGCAGTCGTTCTGCTCAACGGCGCGCACTTCGACGCGCTCGAGCGCGAGCATCTGCCGGCGGCGTGCCCGGCGAACTATGTCGGCCGCATCAGCCCGCGTCCGCTCCTGATGCTGAACGGCCTGTACGACCAGGACCACATCAAGGCTACGTCGGTGGAGCCGCTCTATCGGCTCGCGCGCCCGCCGAAGCAAATCCTGTGGTCCGAGGCCGGTCATGCGCCTCCGACCGAAAAGAACGAGGCTGCCATGTTGCAGTGGCTGCGCGAGCACCTCAAGTGAAGGCCGACGGGCCAGGGCCGCTCGAGGATCGGGACGGCAAACAGCGTTTCCTGCGTTTCACCATGGAGTTCCGGAACGGCGACTTCCGGGCAGCGCCGGCCATCATTTGCGACCCCCGCACCGGCAATCCGGACCAGCGAGGGAAACGAGGGAATCGGCCCTCCGGAGGGCAGCGTGCGTTCAGATGGCAGTTTCCCGCCGCACAGCTGGCAGATTCGCACCGTGCGGGGGCGCGCATCGCGGGTCAACGGCGCGCCGATACACAACAGCGCCGTCACCGCGATGGGCAGGGCGAGGTCCGCCCTGCGATTGGTCGCAGGTCACACTCACCGTGCGCGCGGAGGTTGCCCGACGCAGAGGAAGAAGAGATCCGGGTTCAGCTTGAGCAGGGTGGCTGGTCCCGCGGGCGCCGCACGTTGCGCAGCCGAGCGGAGACTGTCGAGCTCGCGGAGCCAGAGCGCGATCTGGTTCCAACTGGTAAACGTTGGGGAGGCCAGAATATGTGGTACATGGGGGTAGGACGCTCCGGAGCGCCTTGCGCCCTTCCGCGAATCGCGCACGCTCGCCAGTTCGGCCCTGACGTTCGCAGGTTCGGGACACGTGCTCGACGCGCTCCATACCGCGCTCCGCCGGTTCTCAGACAATCGCTGAGAACCTGCTATCCTACGTCTTCATTCCTCTCTCAGATGAAGGGCCTCGCCAAGGTCGCGCCGGGCGTCGGTCACGTCGACATCGCCGATCGGGAAGAACGGGCGCCCGGCCCGGGCGAAGTGCTGCTCGAAGTCCGCGGTGCCGGCGTGTGCGGGACCGATCTCCACATCGAGGCGGGGGAGTTCCCGAGCCGGCCGCCCGTGACGATGGGGCACGAGGTCTCCGGCGTGGTGGCCGTCGCCGGCGAGGGCGTCGCTCCATCGTGGATTGGCGCGCGTGTGGTGTGCGAGACCTACTACTCGACCTGCGGGGTTTGCGAGTGGTGTCGCGCCGGTCGGATCAATCTCTGTCCTGAACGGCGTTCCATCGGATCGTTCGTCGATGGCGCGTTCGCGCGGTATGTCGTCGTCCCCGCGAAGAACCTGCATCGCTGCCCCGACTGGCTGGACGAGCATGCTGCCGTGCTCGTCGAGCCGCTCGCGTGTGTGTGTCATTGCCTCTTCGATCCGCCGAGAGTGACGGTCGGCGATCGCGTGCTCGTCACCGGGCCGGGACCTGTGGGGCTGCTGGCCGCGCAGGTGGCCCGGGCGCTCGGCGGTGACGTGCTCCTCGTGGGTCTGCCGCAGGATGAGGCGCGTCTCGAGGTGGCGCGAAAGCTCGGGATCGCGACCACCCATCGTCCAGCTAAGACGGGACTCGACAGCGCATCGGCCGGCTATGACGTCGTGATCGAGTGCTCGGGCACGGCGAGTGGAGCGGCCGTCTGTCTCGAGACGGCGGGCCGCGGCGCGCGCTACGTCCAGGTCGGCGTGTTCGGCAAGGACGTGTGCGTGCCGCTGGACAACGTGTTCCGCAAAGAGCTAATCATGACGTCAGGCTCGGCGTCGACGCCGCGCTCCTGGCGTCGCGCGCTGGCGCTCATCGAGGGCCGGCGCGTCGAGCTCGAGCCGCTGGTGTCCGAGGTGGTGCCGCTCCGCGAGTGGCAGCGCGTGTTCTCTGATCTTCGGCAAGGCAAAGGGATCAAGGTCGTGTTCGACCCCCGTCTCCCGTAAGAGGCCCATGGCGCGAAAACCGTTTCTGTTTCGTTCACGCAGGCTGCCGCCCGGCGCGTCCGGCGCGCGGATCGACATCACGCCGAAGAAGGCGGGCTGGAAGTGGATTCGGTTTGTCATCCGGCAGCTGCCCGCCGGCGGGACCTGGACCGTGAACACCGATGGTGATGAGGTCTGTCTCGTGCTGCTGGCGGGCGCGTTCCGTGCTCGCGTCGGGAACGGAGAATACCTGATCGGCCCGCGGCGCGGGGTATTCGACGACTATCCGCACGCGCTCTACCTGCCGCCAGGCCCCCGCGTGCGTATCGACGCTGACGTGGCGTGTGAGCTGGCGGAGTGCCGCGTTCCGTCACGCAAGCAGATGGAACCGCGCGTCATCCGTCCCGAGGATTGTGGGTACGAGATTCGCGGCGGCGGAAACGCCACACGACAGATCGTCGACATCATCCGACCCGATTTTCCTGCCGACCGGCTGCTGATCTGCGAAGTGTTCACGCCCAGCGGGAACTGGTCCAGCTATCCGCCGCACAAACACGACGTGGACAATCCGCCGCTCGAAGCGGACCTCGACGAGATCTACTACTTCCGCTTCCGCGATCCGAATGGCTATGGCTTTCAGCGGCTGTACGGACCGCGGCACGACGAGACGCTCAAGGTCGAGGACGGCGACGTCGCGGTGATCCGCGACGGCTATCACCCCTTCGTGACCGCCTACGGGTACGATGCGTACTACCTCAACGTGCTGGCTGGCAGCCGTCGATCGATGGCAGCAACCGACGATCCCCGCTACGCGATCCATCGTCGCAACTGGCCGCCCGCGGATCCGCGTCTGCCGCTCGTCAAGCCACCGTCGATTGGCTAGGTCAGGTCGCTAGAGGCCAATCGTGCGTAGATACTCCCGATTCCGGCGCGCGCTCTCGGCAGGCGTGCCCATCGACGGCAGCACGTCCTGCTCGACCACGATCCAGCCGTGATAGCCGCGCGCCGCGAGCGCGGCGCGTACAGCGGCGAAGTCCACGCTCCCTCGTCCGAACTCGCAGAACA
>JBOGJB010000293.1:0-9694 GCA_050745085.1 Vicinamibacterales bacterium | reverse complement strand
CGTCAGCGATCCGCTCGACGCGATCTCGCTGGGCAACGCGCTGAAGTTCGGCACCGCGGGGCTGCCGAACATCCTGATCCGCTTCTATACCGTCCCAGACGCGCGCACCGCGCGGACCTCCGTGTCGTGGGCGACGGGCTGCATCGGGTTCTTCTATCTGCTGACCTTCATCCTGGGGTTCGGCGCGATGGTCCTCGTCGGCCAGCCGGCGATCCGCGCCGTGGACGCGGGCGGCAACATGGCGGCGCCCCTTCTCGCAGAGGCGGTCGGCGGCACGGCGTTCCTGGGGTTCATCGCCGCGGTGGCGTTCGCGACGATCCTTGCGGTCGTCGCCGGCCTGACGCTCGCCGGGGCCGCGGCCCTGTCGCACGACCTATGGGTCCACGTCGTCCGCGGCGGGCACGCGGCCGAGCGGGAGCAGCTTCGCGTGGCGCGCGGCGCGACCGTGCTGCTCGGGCTGCTGTCGATCGTGCTCGGTATCGCGTTCAAGGGGCAGAACGTCGCTTACATGGTCGGCCTGGCGTTTGCGATCGCAGCCAGCGCCAACTTCCCGGCGCTCGTCCTGTCGGTCTTCTGGCGCCGCCTGACCACGCGCGGAGCGTGGGCGAGCATGCTCGCCGGCACGATCACGAGCGTCGTGCTGATCTACTTCTCTCCCACGATCCAGATGGACATCCTGCGACACGCGACGGCGCCGTTCCCGATGAGGAACCCGGCGCTCATCAGCCTTCCTGCCGCGGTGTTGACCGCGCTCGTCGTGTCGTTGCTGTGGCCCGAGCGGGAGGCTGAAGCCGGATTCGTCGAGGTCCAGCGCCGTGTGCATTTCGGCGCGTGATAGTTGTCACGTCGGCCTGAACGGAAAAAAGAAATGCCCGCCGGACGGTCTCCGGGGTGTATAGTGGTGACTCGGCAGCAGCCACCGAGCGGATCCAGCCAGCGCCACCCGAGCGAC
This sequence comes from Vicinamibacterales bacterium, assembly GCA_050745085.1. Lineage (GTDB taxonomy): Bacteria > Acidobacteriota > Vicinamibacteria > Vicinamibacterales > 2-12-FULL-66-21 > DATAEE01. Next base: position 8,742 of record JBOGJB010000293.1, on the reverse strand, counting down.
GTCGTTACCTGCGCGTTCATCGTTGACAAGGGCCAGGAGTCAAAGGGTTCGGCCGCCGACATATCCGGCCGGCGTGAGCCTGTGGACACATGCACGAAACGTCGTACTCCAACACGTCCGTGGCCCCGCCCGGCTTCTGCCCGGCGTGCAGGTCGACAGATGTCACCACGACGAGCAAGACGATCGACGCGTCCAGCTACTGGCGCTGTGGCGCCTGTGGCGAGGTCTGGAATGCGGGGCGCCGGGAGGCCGGCCGCAGGGATTCGCGGCGTTGGTAACGCCCGCGGAGCGCGCGATGGCTGATGAGGACTTCGCCCCGATCGAAGCGGCGCTTCGGTCAGTGGACGAGTTTGCCGGCCGGCTCCCGGCAGGCGATGCCGAAGGCCACGTCCGTCGCTCGGTGGACGAGCTTCGCGTCGCTTTCACGACCCGCGCCGCGATCGAGCCTCCAGTCGATCGACTGCTCCGCAGTCTGCGGATGCTGAATTCCGCCCGCGTCCAGGGTGCCTTGCCGCGTTTTCAGCGCCATTCCTCTTGCAGCGCCCGGCTCCTGTCCGCCGTTCAGACGGAGCTCCTGCCCGCGCTGCGACGCGTCGGCTTCGAGGTCTGACGCGCGCTGTACCGCCGGCACGCCGACGAGTGTTCGGAACAGCACAGACACGCCGCGCCGCCGCCTCCACACTGCTGGAGGGGAAACCATGTTCAGACTGATTACCACGATCAGGCGAGGCACGGCCTGCGATCTGCCGCCGGCGTGGGAGCGATATCCCAGCATCGAGGCCGCGCGCGCAGGAGTCGCTGCGCTTCTGCGTGACGAACGCGTGCAGCGTGTCATGATCGTCCGAAACGAGTTAACACCTACGTTCGTCGAGTGGGCGAGTCGGTAGTGAACAGGCGCCGCCTCAGCCGATGAGGACCGTCCTGGACGCCATGGCAGCCGTGGCCGCCGTGCTCTGCATCGTTCTCTTGTTCCCGCTGGGGATTCTTCTGGTCGGGTTGCCGGTCGTGCTCTTCGTCAGACTGATGCTCGAGATCGCTCGGAGGCTCTGACGTGCAAGTCCGCAGGCCACCCACGGGCACGGCGGCGGGGCTCGCCTCTCTTCAAGCCGGAAACGACACGTCGTACACCTGCCTGGCCTTCGCCTGCCTGGCGTAGTGCTCAGCTTCTTGCGTCTGTTGGCGCTCGATGGTCCATGAGCGCTAGTGGGAATGTGCTGAAGTGAACAGATATCCCCCTGCGTCGCTGCTAGCATGCATGGTCGCGGGCGCGCGCGTCACCTGCCAACGGCGTGACCGTCTGGGCTTCGTGCATCACGAGAGGAACGCCGATGCGAAGCGTCAGTCTCTTCGTTCTCATGGTGCTCCCGCTGACGCTGCCGTCGGCCTCCCAGGAAGTTCCACCAAGCGGGGCCGCGCTGCGCGAACGCTTTCTGGCGCGCGTCGACGAGCCGCTCGTCCAGTACCGCGGCGTCCGGCGGCTCGCCGCACGCAACGAGCGCTTCCATAAGGAGGCCCGTCTGGATGTGGCGACCATGCTCGATGCGAGCGGGGGGTTCCGTTACGAGGTGCTGGCGGAGAGCGGGTCACAGTACGTGCGCACGCGCGTCCTCGAACCGATCCTCAGAGGTGAGGCGCGAGCGGTCGGGGAGGGCGCAACGGCACGCGCAGCCTTGACGACCGCGAACTACGAGTTTGTGTCGGCGGAACCAGACGGGGAGCCGCTCGCGCGCCTCCTGATCCGTCCTCGGCGCAAGGACGCCCTCCTTGTGGAGGGCGCAATCCTCGTGACGCCAGACGACGCCGATCTGGTACGAATCGAGGGGCGGCTTGCCAGGAATCCTTCGTTCTGGACGAGCCGGGTCGAGGTGCGCCGCGAGTACGCGCGGATTGGCGGCGTGCGCGTGCCGGTGCGGGTCGAGTCCCGCGCATGGGTTAAGGTCGCGGGCCTTTCGAGCTTCGTGATGACGTACGAGTACGAGGAGATCAACGGACGCGCGCTTGCGCCGAGCAGCGCGGCGAGGTGAGCGCCCGAGCCTTTCCCTGTGCGAGTGGCTCGAAGGAGAACGTCACGGGACAAGCTTGTCAGAATGTCTATTCTGTTTCGTCGTGGCGTGGCGATACCTGTGTGGGCCGTCTGGGCCGTCGCGCTCGGCGTGGCTGCACTGAGTGCGCCCCTCGTGATCCGGTCCCTCGTCGTGCTCGTTGGGCTCGCCCTGATCGGGTCCAGCGCGCTGGTGCTGGTTCGGTGGGTACGCAAGTCTCGTCCCCCACGCATCGAAGTGCTCCCCGCGCTCGACCGGGAGCCCGCGCCTGAGGGAATCATCGTGAGCGCTGGCGCTCGTGCGCGCACCCTGAACCAGTCGATCGATGCGCGCAAAGCCGACGACGCGGACCTCAGTCGCATGGACGGCGACGCAGGCTGACGGCTGGCCCGCAGATAAGACCTTCAGCGAGCACGTGCGCCGCCCTTGCAGTGGCGCGGGGTGTTCACTTGTGAACATTTCGTGCTGCCGTTGCCTGTCGTGTCTGGCGGGTCAACCGGTCCGCATGGGCAGCGCGACGGCGGTCACGCCCAGCACGATTCTCGTCATCGAAACGGACAGGATGGTCCGGCTGCGACGAGCGTACGGACCCCGTGCAGCAGCTCAGGATTGACTGGCACGGGGATCGTGGCTCTGATGGGGGCGATTGCACTGGTCGCGAGTAGCCCGACCGAATCTGCGGTCGATCACTCGTGCAGAACGACACTCAGGAGGGAGCTGTTGATCTGGAGCCCGCCGTTGTACTCGATGAACCCCAGCTTCCTGAACTTGTTCATGAAGAAATTCACCCGGGACCGCGTGGTCCCGACCATTTCCGCGAGCACCTCCTGGGAGAGCTTCGGAAGCACCCGCTGAGGCTTGTCTGGCTTGCCGTATCGGGCCAGCAACAAGAGCGTGCGAGCCAACCGTTTTTCGCTCGAGTTAAAAAGCTGATCGACGAGGTCCTCTTCGATGCGAATGTTCCTAGCCAGAATGTAGGAGATGAACAGGTCCGACATCGCGTGCTGCTCGTGCAGGAGCCGAAGCATCCGCCTTTTGTCGACCCTGAGCACCGTCGTGGACATCATCGCGGTCGCCGTTCCCATTCGGATCGACTGACCCGCCAGGCATCCCTCCCCGAAGAAATCGCCCGGCCCGAGCACGCCCACGACAGCCTCTTTGCCCGCGCTCGAGACGACGGACAGCTTCACGCCCCCCTTTTGCAGGTACAGGATAGCGTTGGCGGAATCGCCTTGGGCATAGATGACCGCCTTCGGGCGAAACTCGACAGCTTTCCTCGCGACGCCCGCCGAGTCGAGGAACCCCTGGGCATCGAACGGGCGCGGCTTCTTTGATCCTGCCATGGAATGGACCCCGCCCTCAGCGCGAATATACACCGAAAGTCGGGGATGTTCAACAATGCGTATCGCGCCGTGCTGGATGTTACCGAGCGACCTATCGTCGCGGCTTCGGCCGGATCTATCCCGCGGCGAGCACGACGAGCGTTGCGTCGTCCTGGAAAACGCCGCCGGTGAAGGTCGAGACCGCGTCGACGACGCGGGCCGTCAGCGCCGGGGCGCTGCAGACGCGGTGCGCCACGATCTCGCTGACCAGCCGATCTTCGCCGAACTCCTCGTCGTCGGCGCGGCGCGCCTCGGTGAGGCCGTCGGTGTAGAGGACGAGCCGATCGCCGGCGCCCAGCTCGACGACGCCACGCGTGAACGTCGCGCCGGGGATCGCGCCGAGCACCGGGCCGCCGCAAGACAGGCGCTCGACCGAGCCGTCGTTGCGCGCGAGCACCGCGGGATAGTGTCCGGCGTTCGTGTAGGACACGACGCCGATCGCCGGATCGAGCAGGCAGCAGAAGAAGCTGATGAAGCGGCCCTCCGAAACCTGGCTGCCGAGGATCCGGTTGAGGCGCGCGCACAGCTCGTCGGGCGGCATCACGTCGCTCGCGAACGCGCGCACCGCGGTCTGCAGGCCCGACATCAGCAGCGCCGCGGGTACGCCCTTACCGACGACGTCGGCAATCGTGATCGCGACGCGCGAGGCGCCGAGCGGGATCGCGTCGTAGCAGTCTCCCCCGACGCGCCCCGCCGGTTGCCAGCTCGCCGCCAGCTCGAACCCGTCGATGTGCGGCAGCGTCGCCGGCATCAGCGTGCGCTGGATCCGCCGCGCCTCGTCCAGCTCGCGATGGCTCGCTCGCGACCGTTCGACTTCCGCCGCCAGGCGCGCGATCAGCTCCGGTCCGTCCCACGGCTTCTGCACGAAGTCCCGAATCCCGTAGCGCATCGCCTCGATCGCCACGTCGAGCGAGCCCCAGCCGGTCATGACCATGATCGGCAGACCGCTATCAGACGCGCGGACGCGCGACAGCAGATCCAGGCCTTCGCGACCGGACGTGGTGCAGCTGGTGTAGTTGAGATCCATCAGCAGCAGGTCGAACCCGCCGCGCTGCACGGCCCGCAGAGCCGCGTCAGGGGAAGACGCCGCCTCCATCTGAAAGCCGTGGGTCTTCAGCAGGAGCCGCAGCGCTTCGACGAGATCGGCCTGATCGTCGGCGACCAGGATGCGGGGCGGCGCGGCCGTGGAGATCATGACGCCCTCGCTGAGGCAAACGGGCTGCCACGCTGGAAACCGAGTATTTGCTATGACATTCAGCCTGGACTCAGCCGTTCGGCCGTCCCAGTCCGGGCACCCGCCGTCCGGTTCCGCACAGAGGTCTACGAGATGCGCATGCGTCCGGGGCTGGCCCGTGACTTGCTGAGCAGTCGAGGGTGCGCAGGATCTCTGTGGCGGCATCCCCTCCGCCGCATGCCGCTGCGAGCGCGGCCGCAAGCAGGAGGGGGATGCCGCGTGCGACCATGGTCCCGTTACGCCGGCGTCGTCATCACGCAGGGCGTGAGCGGCGGGCGCGCCACAAGGAGCTGCTGCAGGCGCGACAGCAGGACGGTCGGCTCCACGTCGACGCGGAAGACCTCGTCGAATCCCGAATGACGGCCATCGCGCCGCTCGCTCTCGAAGTTCACGCTCGAGGAGAGCCCGAGGAGAATCAGCGGCGCGAAACGCGCTTTCGCGCGGAGCCGCGTCGCGACGTTCGCGGCGCTGCCATAGCCGTCCGGAAGCTGTACGACCAGGACCTCGGGATCGAAGTCGAACACCTCGCCGCTCCATTCGGTGATTCGCCGCACTTCGAAACCGGCGACCCTGAGCGTCACCCTGTGGCGACCGGCGACGCGCGAATCCGGAATGATCAGCAGCACGAGACAGGTTTTGTCAGCCATTTCGTTCTTCGATAGCCTCCAGGTCCTGTCGAGGTGCAAGCTGCGTGCACATTTCTGCGAGGAGCCGCCCCAGCTCGACCGTTTCTGGGATCAGGTTATCCTGTCACGTTCCCATGTTCGGGCGGCGTCTCGCGCATCTCGTTGCCAGCGTGCTCTTTCCGTGCGCCGCCCACGCGCAGGCTCCCGACGTGCCCCCCTCCTCTTCCGCCGACGCTGCCGTGGTCAGGCAGGAGCGCGTGCAGCTGTTACGTCAGGAGACATGGGAAGTCACCGCGACACGATCGGACGGCACGATGACCGTCGACGGCCGGCTCGAGGAACCCGCCTGGCAGCGAGCCGTGCCGGTCACCAACTTCTATCAGCGCGAGCGGAATGAAGGACTCCCGGGAACGGAGCCGACCGAAGTCCGTGTCGTGTATGACGGCCAGTTCCTGTACATCGGCTTCCGGTGTTTCGATCGATCGCCAGAACTGGTGAAGGCGCGGGCAATCTTCCGCGACGAGCAAGGCAGCGCCGACGATCTCGTCTCTGTGATGATCGACGCCTACCACGGCCACCGTGGCGCGATTCAGTTCGTGAGCAACGCGAACGGGCTGATCGAAGAGCTGCTGCAGACAGGCGAGACACAGGATACGCGCAACCCTGACTTCGACACGGTCTGGCGATCCGAAGGACGGTTCACGGAGACGGGCTTCGTAGTCGAGATTGCGATCCCGTTCAAGTCGCTGCGTTTCGCGCCGCCCTCCCCCGGCCAGGATGTCGTGTTCGGCATCGGCTTCAAGCGCAACATCCCCCGCAAGAACGAAGAGATGTACTGGCCCTTCGTGCCGAACGACTCGAGCTGGTACCGGCCGGCCGAGCTGGGTCACGTGCGCGGCCTTCGCGATATTCAGCCGGGACGCAACCTGCAGGTGAGGCCATACATCCTCGGTGGCGGAAGCCGCGACTTCCGCGTCGGCGACACCGATCCACGGCGCGAAGCGGGCATCGACGCGAAATGGGGGCTGACAACTGGGCTGACGGCGGACTTCACCGTCAACACCGACTTCGCCCAGGAAGAAGCGGACGTGCAGCAGATCAACTTCACGCGCTTCAACCTGTTCTTTCCCGAGAAGCGCCAGTTTTTCCTCGAGGGCCAGCAGGCGTTTCAGTTCGGGCTGCCGGAGGTGGCGGAGCTGGTCTTCACGCGACGGATCGGACTGTCGCCCGCCGGCGAGATCGTGCCGATCCTCGCCGGCGCGCGCCTTTCGGGACGCCAGAGCCGGACGACGATCGGCGCGATGAACATCCAGACCGACGATGTCGCCGAGTTCCCCTCGCAAAACTTCACCGTGCTGCGCGTCAGGCGGGACGTCCTGAACCGGTCGACGGTGGGAGCGCTGGTCACCAACGTACAGGGAGGCGGCGCGTTCAACCGGGTCGTCGGCGCCGACACCAGCCTGTTTTTCAAGCGGGTCTGGTTCGTCGAGGGCTGGGCGGCGGTGGTGGACGAGAGCGATCGGCGGCCCGGGCGGCACGCGGGCTACGGCCGTCTGGCGTATGATGCCGATCGCTTCGGCGCGGAATACAAGTATCTCGACATCGGCGAAGGCTTCCGCCCCGGAGTCGGCTTTATCGAGCGTCCGGACAGCCGCGTCAGCGACACGCAGGTGCGGTGGAGTCCTCGGCCCGCCTCCGATCTGGTGCGCCGCTTCAACCTGTCGGGCGGGTTGAGTTACATCACCGATCAGCGGGGCGTGCTCGAGACGCGCGACCGCGGCGCAGAGTTCAGCATCGAGTTCGAGTCGGGCGACGCCGTCGGCGTCGAGTACGAGAACGCGTTCGAGTCGATCGACGAGGCCTTCAGGGTGCAGGGGCGGCCGATTCCGCCCGGCGCCTATCGAATGGACACGGTGGCGTTCACGCTCGACACGTTCCGCCGGCGCCACACGACGCTCAACCTGCTCTTCAGGACCGGCGGTTTCTGGACCGGTGAGCGCGACACGCTGTCGATCGACGCCGGCTGGCGGATCAACACGAGCCTCGGCCTCTCGGGAAGCTACGACGTGAACTGGATCGACCTCGCCGGCGATCGCTTCCGGACCCACCTGTTCTCGAGCCGCATCCAGCTCGCTTTCAGCAATGAGATGGCGCTGCTGTCCCTGCTGCAGTACAACCACGCGGCGCGGCTGGTCTCGACCAACATCCGCTTCCAATGGATCGTGCGCCCCGGCTCGGAGTTCTTCGTCGTCTACAACGAGCTGGACGATGTTCCATCGGATGGCCCCTTTCCGCCGGCGCGCCCCGAGCGCCTCGCCGTGCGCAACCGGTCGCTGGTGGTGAAGCTGAATTATCTGTTTCGTTTGTAGAATCCAGAATCTAGAATCCAGAATTCAGAAGGTGGAGGGTTCCAGCGGGTCGAATGGTCCCGGACGTGCCGCGGCTCACGCTCGTGCGCAGCACGACCGCGGTCGAGACCCCGGGCGTCAGGACGAGCGGCAGGGTGACCGCGACGAACGCCCAGACGTTCACTCAGTACTCGCCGTAGGCGTCGTCTGCGAAACAATACACCCAGCGCTCTCCGGGCTCCGCTGACGCGAACACGGTGTGCCCATCCTTCATCGCGTGGCGGCGCGAATGGCGATTCGGCGAAGAGTCGCAGCACAGCGTGCGCCCGCAGGACTGACAGGTCCGCAGGTGCACCCAGCTGTCGCCGGTCTTCACGCACTCCTCACACGAGCGCCCGCCGACTTTCACGTCCGCGAGCGCGCGGAGATGTTCGCACCCGTCCATCATGCCTCCAGGGCTGTACGATCCCACCCTCCGAGCGTCGCCGCGGCCTCATACGTGCTCTGGGCAAACTCGAGCAGCGTGGCGCGCCACCACCGCTCGGCGAATGTGCGATCGTAAGACTGATTCTGATGGTCACGATCGAATCGAATCGGGTTTTCGATCTCGACCGAACGAGGCGCCAGCGCGATCTCGCGCCGCTGACCGTCGCTCGTCTCGATTCGGAGGTGGTGATCGATGAAGTCGAACGTCATGCCGACCGTGCCATCGCGATACGGCATGGCCAACCTGGTCAGACCCCGCGATGTCAGATAGAGCGTCACGTTCCAGTAGTGATTCACGTGACGGACGAGCGCGAGGCGCACCTTCCCGACGACCTGCGTCCACATGTGCAGCGTGCGGTACGTGTCGCGCCAGTCGGCGAGGGGGATCTCCGGCCACTCCACTTCGGCAGCGCCCTTGGGAACCATAGGAACCCCGTCTCCGAATTCTAGTCGAAAGCGATGAGCTGGCCGGGACTGCTGAGCCGGCGCCCCTTGCCGGAGCGACGAGGCCAGTCCCCCGTTGCGGAGGCGGGTACGATTCTGGCAGGAAGCGCTCAGTGGAGGTTGAACCATGCTCTACTGGGCGCTTGTGTTTCTGCTGGTTGGGCTGGTGTCCGCCGCGCT
>JBOGJB010000292.1:0-2576 GCA_050745085.1 Vicinamibacterales bacterium | reverse complement strand
GCGCCCCGGTGGCGAGCGCAGCCACAATCCAGAGACCGGCGATCGGAGCGGTCCACCTAGCGGGCATTGCGCATGTCGAGCTTCGCGACGGCCGGCACTTCGTAGTCCGCCGTCGACATCCAGGTCCGGGATCGGCGTGGCTCCACTGCCGCGAAGGTGACCTTGTCGCCGGCGTTGAGGTTCTCGATCCTGATCATGAGAAGCTTCTCCCGCGCGCTGATGAGCTGAACCTCACGCACCGACGGCGCGGGCGAGCCGGGCTTCCTCACCAGCCCCTGCAGCGACATGCCGCTCGCCTCCACGGTTTCGGGAAACGTCAGCTCGACGAACAGCTCGTAGGACCTGAAGCGCAGCAGATCGTCCCGCATCTCCTGCACGCGGCGATTGAGCGACTCGATCACCTGCTTGTTCGCGTTCACCTGCTCCAGCGTGTCGGCCAGCCGCGCGTCGTAGCGCTGATAGCGGAAGAAGATCCCGACGCTCGCGACCAGCACGCCCAGCACGATCAGGAATACTGCCGAGGGGACCCTGAACGTGAACTCTCCGCGCGCGATGTTCACCGGATCCCATCGCGGTGGTCTGACGAGCGCGTAGGCAATCAGCAGCAACCCGAGGACGAGAAACACGACGTCCCAGATCAGATCGGCGGAGATGCTCATGAGGAGGATTCCTTACGGCGGCGATTCTTGCGCCGCGGACGTGGCCTGTCAATTGGTCATGGCGTTGGCCAGCGTGGCCAATCCGTTGCCCGCCCGGTGTCCAGCGCGTCATCTCGTGCGCCATGGACGCCGTCGCGGTTCGGGAGACGGACGATCCTACTGAGCGGGTTCGGCCGGGCGGCTGCCCCGTGCGCGGTCAGCGGCGACGCTAGCGCGTCGCCATCAGCGCGCGGACGATCTGCTCGTAGGTGTCGACCGCGGCGTGGAGCTCCGCGAGCTCCACGTGCTCGTGGTCCGTGTGCGCGACGAGGAACGAGCCGGGGCCGAAGAGGAGCGGGGTCCCCCACCGATCGAGCAGCGGCACGTCGGTGGTGAACGGAAACGCCGCGGTCTCGACCCCCGGAACCGTGTGCAGCCGGACGTGCGGGGCGCGCAGCACCTCCTCCACGCGAACCAGCGGGTCGAGCGGTGAGAGCGCGCGCAGGACATCGTCGGCCGGCCCGACCGTGCGAAAGAGCACTTCAGCCGACGCGCGCGCGGGAACGACGTTCGGCGCGACCCCGCCTTCGATCAGCCCGACCGTGTAGAAGGTCTGTCCAAACTCCGAATCCACTGGCAACGGCACCGCGCGCAGCCGGACGAGCGCGTCGACGAGCTTGTCGATCGCGGAGTCGCCGTGCTGGGGCGCGGCGGAATGCGCAGCCCGTCCGCTCGCGTGCAACTGGACGCGTAGGATGCCCCGTGTCGACGTCGCGAGACGGCTGTCTGTCGGCTCGCCGTTGATCAGGTACTTCGACCCGCGGGGCGTGGTGTTCGCCGCAACGGCGCCGTCGCTCCCCCGCTCCTCGCCCACTACGAACAACAGGCCGACGCGCCGCTCTCCCTGCGCGCGCAGCCGGAGCGCGGCGGCCACCTGCGCCGCCAGGATCCCTTTTGCGTCGCAGGAGCCCCGTCCGTACAGCCGGCCGTCACCGACACGGCTCGGAATGAAAGGCGGGACGCAGTCGTAGTGCGTCGACAGCACGACCGCCGGCGGCGCGCCGAGGTGGGCGTAGAGGTTGCGGCGGGCCACGGATTTCGCGGATGGCACGGAATCCCCGACCGGCTGCTCCTCGACCTCGAACCCCTCGCGCTGCAGCCGCGCCGCCAACCAGTCCCCGGCCTCTCTCTCTCGCCCCGTCGTCGAATCGATGTCGATCAGCTCGCGCGCGAAGGCGACCGGATCTAGCGGATCCATTGCTCGAGCGCGGTGCGCGCGCTGGTGCGGTCGTCGCGGTACTTGATAATGATGGGCGTCGCGACCGACAGCCCCCATTCCCGCCCCGGACCGCTCGTCACGGGGCGCGTGCCGGGGACGACGACCGCCCCTTCGGGCACGACCGTCGGCGCGTCGGAAGAGGGCTCGAGGATCCGGGCGTTCGGCAGGTCATAGATCGGAGTGGAGGCGGTGATGATCGTCCCGGCCGCGAGCACGGCGCGCCGCTTGACGATGGTCCCCTCGTACACGCCGCAATTGCCGCCGACCATCACGTCGTCTTCGATGACGACCGGCAGCGCGCCGATCGGCTCGAGGACGCCCCCAATCTGCGCGCCGGCGCTCAGGTGCACGCGGCTGCCGACCTGCGCGCAGGATCCGACGAGCGCGTGCGAGTCGACGAGTGTCGCGTCGCCGATCCACGCGCCGATGTTGATGTACATGGGCGGCATGCAGATGACGCCGCGTCCGAGGCAGGCGCCGTCGCGGACGCTCGAACCGCCGGGGACCACGCGGACGCCGGCGTCGAGCCGCTTGAGCGGCAGCGTGTCCTTGTCGAAGAACGGCCAGCGGCCGTGGTCGACGGTCATGTCCACGGTGTCGCCGAAGCGGAAGCCGAGCAGGATGCCGCGCTTGACCCACGCGTTCACGCGCCAGCCGGT
>JBOGJB010000291.1:0-6924 GCA_050745085.1 Vicinamibacterales bacterium | reverse complement strand
GCCCTGGGGTGCATCGATGGCCACCTCGAGCGTGCCGGTGGCGCCGATCACCTTCTCCGGCTGACGGATCTCGATGGCGGGGCCGGACAACGTCCCGGCGAAGATCCAGACGCCGCCGGCGAGAAGGAGGAGCACGACGAGGAGCTTGACGACGAAACGCATGAGGCGATCATACGCCACGTGCCGGTTGACCCTTCGTCGCGCGCCTTGCTAAAATTTGAGGTTCCTGTCGCCGAGTGCCGGTATCGTCTAGGGGTCAGGACACGTGGTTCTCAGCCACGGGACCGGGGTTCGAATCCCCGTACCGGTACCAACCTTCACCCACCACGCGCCTGGCGGCGCTGGACAAGCCAACCTCCCAAACCGCAAATCTTTGATTACTTCTGAGGGTTTTCTCTGCGGCCTCCGAGCTGTCGGCGAAGCTCTGTTCGGCAGGAACTTGAACGATTCTTGAAAGCGTTGTCCCTGGATGATGATCGATGGGCTTGGGAGATATACTGACCGAGACATGTCGTCTCCGTCGCTTTCTGAGCTTCTGAAACTTCCTGCGGGCGAGCGAGCCGAGCTGGCTATGGCCTTGTGGGAAAGCCTCTCCGCCGCCGAGCGTGAGGCCGAACTAGAGTTGACCCCTGAGCAGGCCGCGGAATTGGATCGGCGTTGGTCGGAACACGTCAAGAACCCCGATTCCGCGATTAAGTGGCATGAGGTACGCCGAAAGCTGCTGGATCGGGAGTGAACCGCCGCGTCAGCTTCCGGCCTGAGGCCGAGGCGGAAGCACTCGAACTCGCGATTGGTACGAAAACCGCCGGCTTGGGCTCGGTGCCGAGTTCCGACAAGCCCTCGACGAGACTATCGATCGCGTAGCCGAAGACCCTTTGCTGTTTCGACGTGTGCGTGGCGAGACGCGACGAGCCCAGGACATTCTCTCGCTGGCGGTCGTATTGCCGCGTCCAAAGATGTGTCTGGTCCTGAACCTGAATGAGCTGAACGGCGACGCGCACCCGCTCTGAGTCCCGCCGAACGCTTCCCTCCAGGACGTACTGGACGCCCAGCTCGCGCCCGATCGCCCCCAGTCCTTCGTTCGTGCGCTTGTAACGTAGGACGGAAGTGCGTGCAATCACGCCAAGGCGCTCGGGATTGAGCCGTCCGATCTGCGTAATCATCTCCTCCGTCAACCCGTCACTTCATCATCCTTCTCCGTGAGAGCGGGGGGGATCTGCGGCCGAGCGTAGATTAGCGCCAGTCGCCCTGCAGGACGAAGGGCGCCCAGAAGTACGGCGACGCCCACCGACGACTGGTTGCGAGCTCTCGCTGCGCGGTACGCAACGCCGCGGCGGGCGACAGCCCGTCGACCAGCATACCGCGGTAGAACCGCTTCATCAGCTCCGTGGTGGCGAGGTCGTCCACCGGCCAGAGCGACGCCACGACCCGCGGGACGCCGGCATACATGAACGCTCGGGCCAGTCCGATCGGTCCCTCGCCGCGGACCTGCTTTCCGAGCGCCGTCTGGCAGCCGCTCAACACGACGACATCCGCGTTGAGCGTCATGTCGTAGATGTCCGGCAACATCACGAGGCCATCGCGAGGGCGCCCCGTTCGGTCGACCAACGACAGAATGAGGCTCGACAGGGTCGGCACGTCCTGATTGACGACCCCGTGCGTGGCGAAGTGGATGAAGCGGTAATCGGCGAGCGCTCGCTCCAGAACACGCTCGCGGGTCGCGTCCAAGCCAAGAAAGGTCGACACGGAGGTGGGGGCAAGTGCGGCGATGGCTTCCGCTTCGTCACGCGAGAACGGCAGACGGGTCAGCGACAGGCCCGGCAGTCGGAGTGCCGATGGCGGCGGTGTCCGGTCGCGCCGCGGCGAGGTCGAGGCCGACCGCAGGCGAGGGTCGGTCGCATCGAAGATGGGATCGGCGAAGATTGCCAGCGTCTTGCTTGGACGGGCGCGCCCCGCTGTCAAGCTGCGCATCGCTCCGAGGATCGTGGCCGACGGGATCTGCACGATCTCGTGCCGTGCGAACATGAGAGCCGCATCCGCACCGGGCTGCGGCAGCGCTCCGAACGGGACGAGCGACAGCGCACCCGGCAACACCAGCAGCAGTCGCTTGCTGCCCAATAGGAGGGCCGCGGGTTCGAGGAGGAGTCGCGTCAGCGCGCGGCGATCCCAGGCGTCGGATGCGGGCTCGGTTTGACGCGTCGGCGCCGATCGCGCGAATCCGTCGTGCACGCGGCGCGCGAGCGCCTCAATCTCGGCGCGCGGCGGCAGCGTAAACGCGCGAATCTCGCGAGGCGAGACGACCCACAGGTAACTCCGTGCATCGCCGAGCCCATACTCGAGCAGCACCGTGCCCTCATCCAGCAGCGCGCGGATGGCGTCGACCCCGAGCGGACGCGGCCTGAGAAAGCTCGCGTGTCGCGGATCGGCGGCGTCGATCTGAGCCTCCAGATCCCGCACCCGCACGGCAAGCCCTCGCGTTTCGCCGATGAGCGCCTTGGTCTCTGCTGCGTCGGGCCGCACCCGCATCGCCACCTGCAGTTCGGCCAGCCGCGCGCGCCAGCGTTCGCGCACCTGCTGATGTGCCTGCGCCAGGGCCCCCGGCACGCGGGCGCGCGAGTCGAGGCGGGTTTCCGATACCTTGTCGAGCAGCCCGCGCGCGAGCGCCTGCTCGTTGGGCGTCAGAGCCTGTGCGGTGGCTCGCGCATCGCCCCGGTCCGCGCGCCGCATGCTGATCTCGATCGCGCGGTCGTAGGCTGGTGCCAGCGCGCCAAACCCCAGAGAGCGTGACTCCGGGCTGCCTGCGGCCTTCCCGAACTCCTCGGCGAGCTCGACGACACGCCGGGCTTCCGTATCGGCCGTCTCGAGATCGCCACGCCGCGCCGCCACGTCCGCCAGGCCGGCCCGGCCCTCGGCTTCACACGGGGGATCCTGCCAGCGCGTCGCAATGTCGAGCATCGTGGCGAACCGCGCGCGGGCCGCGTCCAGCAGGCCGTCCTCGAGGTCCATGCGGCCGAGACGTTGCTCGGCGATGCAGCGGAAGGGCTGCGCGCCCTTCTCGAGGGCGGACGCGGCCGTGTGGTAGCTGCGGCGTGCGCTCTCGCGGTCGCCGCGTGCCAGGGCGACGTCGCCCAACCCGAGCCGTGCGAGCGCCTCCTGGTCCCGCTGAATACTGGCCCGCGCCATGGTCAGGCGAGCCTCGAAACGAGACGCGGCTTCATCGAGCTCGCCGCGGCGGAGATGGAGGAACCCCAGCCAGAGCGTGATCGTGTTCGTCACGCTGCGATTGCCGGCGGCGAGCTCCAGGCCGCGCAGGTTCCGCGCGACTGCCGCGTCGAGATCACCGGCCAGCTCGTCCAACCGAGCCAGATCCCACGCCGCCTGTGCTTCGAGCGCCGGGTCCGGTATCGAGGCCGCGATTTCTTGGGTCTGTTGCGACAGAGTGCGGGCCCGATCGTAGTTGCCCAGCTTGAACTCCAGATGCCCAACGTCCCGCTGGCTTCGCGCGACGGCGGAGCGGAACCCCACGGCGAGCGCGAGCTCCAGCGCACGGCCGGCAGCTTCCTTGGCGTCCGCAAGCCGGCCTATCTCGGCGTACTCCCTCGCGAGGTGGCGAAAGTTGTAGATCTCCAACTCGCGGTTGCCCATCCGGGAGTAGAGCATCGTCAGGCGCTCGCGCGCCGCCACCGAGTCGGCGCTGAATTGCGCGAAGATGGCCGTCACGTTCGCCAGTGATTCGAGCGTCGAGGTCTCGAGCGCCGCGTCGCCCACCGCTCGCCATCCGGCCGCCGCCTCCCAGTGTGCAGCGATGGATTTCCGCAGCCCATCCATTGTCTGCAGGCGCGCGAGCTTCTCCGCTTTTTCCAGAACCCCGAACACGCGCGCCCGCTCGCGATCGTTCGAGGTCGCCGGGCGCAAAGTCAGCACATCCAGCCTGCAGCGTGGCACGGGGTCGACATCACCGCTGGTCTGTCTTTTTGATTCGGTTTCCTCGACCGGCGTGAGCGCGCGTTCGAGATATACCTCGACGACGTACCGCCCCGAGGCGGATGCAACGAACATCAGATGCTGGGGTAACTGGCCGATGGTTGGAAGGTTAATCGTGCGGAGCAGTTCGCCGTCTGGGCTGCGGACGGACAAGCGCGCCAAAAGTTGATCCTGCGAGGCAGTAATCTCGAAGAAGTCTCCCTCGGCCAGGAGAACCGCGTAGCGGTGCGTATCGCCGCTGGCGGCCGGGCGTTCGAACGTGGCGCCGTCGGTGAGCAGTATGGGCTCGTCGGGAGATTGAAGCCGGGCCGGCGGTCCTGCTCCGACGTGAGGCTGCGAGCCGGCGAAAACGGCGACCGCGGCAGACAGGATCCAACGGCACGCGGTCACGGCGCTCGCACCCTGAAGAAATACCGATACAGCTCGACTTCGCGACCGTCGGGATGGACTTCGAGCAGCTCAACCATGTAGTCCTCTGGGCGGAGCCGGGCCGCGGGGATCTCGACGCGCGCCAGTTCCTGCGGCTGCGATCCGACGGTGGCGGGTCCCCGCCAGATCTCCTGGCCCCCGACCGTACGGATAATCGCCCGCCCTCGTCGGAGCGGTCGATCGAGCGTTCCACCCTCGAGCTGCAGCCGAACGACGTCCGTTCCTGACGCAATCGCGAGGACCGCCGCCTGATCGGCACCGCGCACGAGAATTGGAGAGATCGACAGCGCGGCAACGGCAGCGGCTGCTCGAGGCGGCGTGGGCGCCTCCACGGGCCGAGGCGGTGGCGGCGCGGCGGCAGGCGGAGGATTTTGGACCGCCGCCGTCTCGGGCTGGGATCCGGCGCGCAGCATCCAGAAGCCACCCACCACGAGGATCGCGGTCGCAGCGGCAAGGCCAGCCGCCGGCCACCATCTCACCACGCGCGCGCGCCGGTCGCCCGACGCCGCTGACGCGGCCGTCCTGAGCGCCCGCGCGACGGCGACGCGCCGGCGATGACACGGCGTGCTCAGATAATGGCGCTCGAACCGCTCGCGCTCGTCGGGGGAGAGCTGGTTCAACACGTAGTCGTCGACCAGATCGTCCTCGGCAGCCCGCACGGCATCCAGAGCATCTGTGCTGTCGAAGTACTCACGCTCGATTGCGGCGCACTCATCCTCGCTCAAGACGCCCAGTACATAACGCCGAAACTGACTCGGATGGGGTTCAGTCGTCATCGGGACGTCCTGGTACACGTCTCCACGCACCGCTCAAGGCGATCCCGAACGCGTTGCACACGGTTGCGGAGCGCACTCTCTGAAAGACCCAGGCCCCGCGCGAGCCGCCGGCGATTGTCGATCTTCTCCCGGCGTTCCGCGACGTAGTACTCGAGTACGAGCGTTCGGCTCTCGACAGAAAGCACCGCGAGGCATCGATCGAAGCAGGCGAGCAGCGGTTCGTTTCCTTCGTCTTCGTGGGACGGCCTCGACAGATACGCGCGCCAGGCGGGCCCCTCGATCGACACGGGAGCGGGACGGCGCTGCCACTCGAGCAGCACCAACCGCGCGATGCCGCGCGCAAACCCACGCACGTCGTCAATCTGGACATCGCCAGCGAGCTTCACCGCCAGCCTGTCGAGCGTTTCGTCGGCGCACTCTTCCGGGGGCCATGCGCCATGCCAGTCGAAGAACTTCTCGAGCGCGGCGCGCAGGCGTTCGTAGGCGGCTGCGGCTCGGTCGGGATCCGGATCGAGGCGCTCAAGCAGGCGGGCGAATCCCGCCGAGGCGGTCCCTCGCCCGGCGACGGGAGGGCGGTTACCCATGAGGTGGCCCAGTTCGTCGACAGGATCTTACAGCCGCGGCCCCAAGTTGCAAGCGACGCACTCGATAAGCGATCTGGCTCCGACGCGCAGAGGCTCACATGAACGAGTGATGAAAAGGAGCAAAACGTATCGGCGACATGTTCGGACCGAATCGCGCACTCGTTAGTACCCAGCAAGAAAGAGGTGTCCGATGAGGTCCCTTCTCGTCTGCGCGGCGGTGTTCGTGCTGGCGGCCTCCACCCGGATGTTCGGGCAGTTAGTCGACAAGAACAAAGCGCCGAACAGCGCGAACGAGGGCATCTCCCTGCCTCTGACGGGCGGGCCGTATCCCAGCCAGATTGGCGACGGGCGCGTGGGAACGGACCCGAATACATCGCAGAACGTGATCGCCATGGATCCGTTCCGCGCTATCCGCCGCGGGCGGCAGCTCTTTCAGCGCAAGTTCACGCGACTCGAAGGGCAAGGCCCGGTGACGGGAGACGGGTTCGGCAACATCCACGTCGATCTCATCATCGGCGCCGGCCTCGCCGACAGTTGCGCGGGCTGCCACGGACGTCCGCGCGGATCGGCGGGCTTCGGCGGCGACGTCGTGACCCGTCCGGACAGCCGCGACGCGCCGCACCTGTTCGGCCTGGGCCTCAAAGAAATGCTGGCCGACGAGATCACCGCCGATCTGCGCGCGATTCGCGCGGCGGCGGTCGAGAAGGCGTCCGCCGACGGCGCGCCGGTCACGCGGCTGCTGACGAGCAAGGGCATCAAGTACGGCCGGATAACAGCGTTGCCCGACGCCAGCGTCGATATGTCAGCCGTGGAAGGCGTCGACGCAGATCTGCGTGTCCGCCCCTTCTTCGTTCACGGTGGCACGATCTCGATGCGCGAGTTCATTGTCGGCGCGCTGAGGGCGGAGATGGGGCTCACCATGGCCAATGATCCGGACCTGGTCGCGGCGCAGTCCGGTCCGGTGGCGACCCCCGGCGGCATGGTGCTCAATGGCCTGACGGACACGATCGAGCAGCCGCCGGCCGACGAAGGAGACATCGGGACCGTCGCGCAGCGGACGGCGCTCGTCGATTTTCTCGAGTTCTATTTGCTGAATTATTTCAAAGCGGGGACTGGCCAGCAGACGCCCAACGTGAAGCTCGGCCGCCAGG
>JBOGJB010000290.1:0-7838 GCA_050745085.1 Vicinamibacterales bacterium | reverse complement strand
CTGATCCACCGGCACGCGGTAGTCCAGCTCGTTCGTGATGACGAGCGTCGGCGTCTTGATCTTCGCAACGTGGAGGTGCGGCGACCACTTCGCGAAGTTCTCGCGCGCCTGATCGCTCCACGCCGGGCCGCCGAACTCCCACTCGGTGAACCACAGCTCCTCGGTCGCGAGCGCCATCGACTCGAGGTTGAAGACACCGTCATGGGACACCGCCGCCCTGAAGCGGTCGGTGTGTCCGATAATCCAGTACACGGCATAGCCGCCGTAGCTCGCGCCGGCGATCCCCATTCTGGCGTTGTCGGCGAACGGCATCCTCGACACGGCGTCGAAGACGGCGTCGAGGTCGGTCATCACCTTGCCGCCCCAGTCCTGCGAGATCTCGTCCACGAAGGCCTGGCCGAAGCCGGTCGAGCCGCGCGGGTTCGGCGCCGCGACGATCCAGCCCTGCGCCGCCCACAGCGCCGGGTTCCAGCGGAACGACCACGCGTCCTCCCACGCCCCTTGCGGTCCGCCGTGGATGAGAAACACGACCGGATACTTCCGCGACGGGTCGAACCCCGGCGGCTTTAGCAGCCAGTACTGGATCGACGTCCCGCCGGCGCCGCGCGCCGACAGGCTCTCGGGCGTCGGCCACGCCACGTCCTTCGACCACGTCGCGTTCTCGCGCGTGAGCTGTCGGGATGCTCCTTCGCCGCCGGTCGACAGCGCGAAGAGGTCGGCGGGAGACGTCAGCGTGGACTTCGCGTAGACGACGATGCCGCGGCTGACGCGCAGCGAGTTGATGGCCCCGCCCTTCGCGACGCGCTGCGGCGTACCGCCGCCGGTCGACACCACGAACAGGTTCTCGGTGCCTTTCTCCGCGGCGGTGAACCAGATCGAGTTGCCATCCTGCGAGAAGGCGTACTCGCTGATCGAAAGATCTGGTGTGTCGAAGACGGTCCGCTTCGCGCCGGAGGCGCGATCGTAGACGTCGAGATACCAGCGATCCGACTCGAACCCGGCGCGGCGCTGCGCGCGGACCGCGATCCACCTGCCGTCAGGCGAAAAGACCGGCGTTTCGTCCGCCGCCGGGTTGGCCGTCAGCTTCTTCGCCTGGCCGCCGGCGGTCGGCACGATCCACACGTCGCGATTCGTCGTCCAGGCCTCGCGGTCGCCCCCTTCGCGGTTCGAGACGAACGCCAGCTCGCTCGCGTCGGGCGAGAACGCAATGCCGCCGTCCTCGTAGAAGTGCGGCGGCGAGTCGAAGTCGCCCGGCGTCACGTCCACCGGCTCGCCACGGCCGGACACGTCGGCAACGAAGACATGGTGGCGCACTCCGACGCGCCACTCGTCCCAGTGGCGGAACATCAGTCCCTTCAGCCGGCGGGCCTTCACCTGTTCAGCCTTATCGTCCCCACCGACCTCGACGTCCGACACGAACGCAACCTTGGAGCCGTCGGCCGAGAACACGAGCGGCGGCTGGACGCCAGCCGCGAGCTTCGTGACCTGACGCGCGTCGCCAGATCCGGGGGCCCCTGTCCCCCGCCGGCCACTGCCGACGTCCATCACAAACACCTGCGGCGCGCCGGCTCGCGAGGAGATGAACGCAAGCTTCTTCCCGTCGCCGGAGAAGCGCGGCGTGTTCTCCCCCTTCTCTCCTCCCGCGAGCAACGTCGGCGCGGCCGAGCCGTCGGCCGGGACGATCCAGATGTCGCCGTTTCGCCGGCCCGCCTTGAGATCCGTCGTCGTGCGCACGTACGCGACCTGGCGGCCGTCCGGCGTCACCTGCGGATCGCCCACTCGAATCGTCAGCAGCAAATCGTCGACCGTCATCGACCGGCCCGACTGCGTCGAGACTCCAACGGTCAGCGCGGCCACAATGACGGCTGCCGTAACGATCGCGTGTCTCACGTGGTTCCTCCCCTGATGGCAAAGAGATGTCTTTCACCGCGGATGAAGATCGTCTTGTTGGCGAGCGCCGGCGATGCGAACACCGGCTCGCCCACTGAATTCGTCCGGATCATTTCGTGCTTCGGTCCGGCGCGGATGACGAACGTCTCACCATCCTCGCTCGTCAGCAGGATCATGCCATCGAACGCAACCGGCGACGCCGTGAACGTCGCCGGCACCGGCACGCGCCCGCCTTCGTACTGCAGCGCGCCCGTTTTCACGTCGAGGCAGGTCAACAGTCCCTTGTCGGTCATCAGGTACACGTACTCGCCGTAGAGAATCGGGGACGGGACGTACGCGGTTCCCTTCGTGTAGCGCCAGGCGATCGCGTCGGTCGTCCCGAGATCGCCCGACCCGCCCGGCCGGATCGCAATCGCGCGCTTCTGCTGGCTGCCTGCCGTCACGACGACGAGCCCCTGACCCGCGACCGCGCTCGGAATAGGATGACTCACGACCCCTTCCGCCCGCCACAGCTCGCGGCCGGTCTTCGGATCGTACGCGATGATCGACTCCGCGCCGGACGCGACGAGCTCGGTCCGGCCAGTGGCGTGCACCACGAGCGGCGTCGCCCAGCTTCGCCGGTGTGCGCGCAGTGTTCGCCAGACTTCCTTTCCCGTCTGGCGATCCAGCGCGGCGATGAACGAGCCCTCTCCCATCTCGAGGTCGCACTGCACGATGACGAGGTTCTCGAAGAGCACCGGCGACGAGCCGGGACCCAAGCCCGCCTTCGCCAGCCCGCCGAACGACACCTTCCACTTCAGGTGGCCGTCGACGTCGTAGCAGAACAGGCCGGCCGACTCGAAGAACGCATAGAGCCGTCTGCCGTCGGTGGCAATCGTCGAGGACGCGTAGGTGTTCTTGCGGTGGCGGTCGTCGTACATCGCGCCGTCGTAGGCGGTGCGCTCCCAGAGGATCTTCCCGGAGCGGGCGTCGACCGCGATCACTTTCAGCGCGTTGGCGCGATCGGCGCCGACGCTGTCGGGATGCACGTAGCCTGGCTTTCTATCGAAGCCGAGGTGCACCGGCGCCTTGTTTCCCTGGACGATGGCGCCCTCGATCGAGGTCGTCAGAAAGATGCGGTCGTCCCAGACCGCGGGCGACGAGTGCCCGCGCCCCGGGATTTCGGTCTTCCACGCGACGTTTCTGTCGGGGGCCCACTCGGTGGGGAATCCGGTGGCGGCGGAGACGCCCAGCCCGTCAGGGCCGCGCCACTGCGGCCAGTGGTCGTCGGCCGTGGCGGGGGCCGCCGCGAGCACGATGACCAGCGCGATGCGCCGCATTGACGCATCGTACATCACAGCAGCCCTGGGCTGCGCTACTCGGTCCTGAGGGCAACCAACGGATCGACGGCGGTCGCCCGCCGGGCGGGCAGATAGCTGGCAAACGCCGCGACCAGTGTCAGAAAGATCGCAACCCAGATGAAGCTGATGGGATCGGTCGGCTTGACGAAAAGGAGCGACTGGACGATGAAGTTCGTGGGCACGGAAAGGACGAGCCCCACCAGGATACCGATGCCGGCCAGTTTGAGGCCCTGACCGATGACCAGCCGCAGCACGGCGGCGCGATCCGCGCCGAGCGCGACGCGGACGCCGATCTCCTGCGTTCGTTGCGAGACCGCGTACGACAGCACGCCGTAGACGCCGATCGACGCCAGAAACAGCGCGACGACGCCGAACATCGAGAACATGACGCCGAAGAGGCCGTACTGCCAGTAGCCGAGCTGCCTGAGCTCCTTCATCGTCCGGATCTGGAAGAGCGGGATGTTCGGGTCGGCCTCGCGGATGGTGGCCCTGACGGCCGACGTGATCCTCGCGGGATCGCCGTCCACGCGGATCGTCAGCCCGGTGTTCGGCGTCGCCATCCACCCGTGCGGCACGTAGGCGCACGGGAACAACGGATCCTGGTCGTCCATCTCGCTATGGAAGAAGTCCGCGGCGACGCCGATGACCGTGAACCACTCGTCGCCCGTGTCCGCGCCCGTGATCTTGAAGCGACGGCCGAGCGCGTCCTGACTCGACCACAGCTGGTTCGCCATGGTCTCGTTGACGATGGCGAGCGGGCGCTTCGCGTCCGCTTCGGCATCGGTGAAGTCCCGACCGCGCAGGATGCGAACGTCGAGCGTGCGGTACATGTGCGGCGTCACCGCTGTGAAGCCGACGTTCGGCTCGTCTCCCTTAGGGAACGTCCGTCCCTCGACCCTCGCGCGCCCGCCGCCCCCGCCGCCGCCGAGCGGGATGAGGTTGGACGCGAACGCCGCCCGTACGCCCGGCAATGCCTCGACTCGCCGGACGATGTCGGCGGTGCGCAAGGCCCGCGACTCCGGCGTCTGATACGCCTCCCCGGTCAGGAAGAACCGCATGGTCATCAGCGGCGCGGCCTCGAAGCCGGCGTTGCGCTTCTGCAGGTTCTGGAAGCTCCTGACGAACAGCGACGCACCCACCAGCAGTACCAGCGACGCCGCCACTTCGACGACGACGAGGGTATTGCGCAGCCACGCGCGCCGCCCCTGGCCTCCCGTGCCCTTCCCTTCCTTGAGCGATTCGTGGAGGTTGACGCGCGTCGCCTGGAACGCGGGGGCAAGGCCAAAGATGATGCCGGTCACGATCGACACGACGATGGTGTACGTCATCGCGCGGCGATCGACGGCCCAGTGGATGAAGTACGGAATGTCGTCGGGCGGAATGGCGCTGTCGAGCCAGCGGAGGCCGACGACGGCGAGCGCCATGCCGATCGGCGCCGCCATGAGCCCCAGCAGGATGGCCTCGGTCAGGAGCTGACGGACGATGCGCCAGCGTCCGGCCCCGAGCGCGGCGCGGATTGAGATCTCCCGCTGCCGCACAGACGCGCGGGCGATCAACAGGTTCGCGATGTTGGCGCACGCGATCAGCAGCACGAGCGTGACGGCGCCCATCATCGTCCAGATGATGAGCTCGACGTCGTCGGGGATGAACTCCTCGCGGAGCGGCTGCACGACTGCGCTCCAGCCGTCGTTGTCGACGGGGTACTCTTTCGCGAGCTGGGCCGCAATCGAGGTCAACTCGCTCCCCGCGCGCTCGATCGTCGTACCGTCCTTGAGCCGGGCGAGCGTAAACAACCCGCGCTCCGTCCGCGGCCTGTCATGCGCGAACGGCGCGACCGGTGTGTACAGCTTCTGGTTCTCGGGGAACTCGAAGTTCGGCGGCATCACGCCGACGACCGTGTGGGGCCGGGCGTTGATCAGGACGCGCCGGCCGACGACGGAGGGGTCGCCCTTGTACCGCCGCTGAAAGATTTCATCGCCGAGGATGACCACCGGCTCGGCCCCCGGACGATCGTCCTCCGCCGTGAACGTCCGGCCGTGCGCCGCCGGCTGGCCGAGCATCTGGAAAAGGTCCCACGAGATCGCCGCGCCGGAGTAGCGATCGGGCTCGCCGCCGCCGTCGGCGAGCACGAGGCTGCGATACTGCACGCCGGCGATCGTGGTGAAAACGGTGTTTCGCTCCTTCCAGTCGACTAGGTTCTTGTAGGACAAGCCGCTTTCGCGGATGTTGCCGCGATGGAAGGTCTCCTGGACGACGACCAGGCGCTCCGCGTCCTGATAGGGAAGCGACTGAACGAGGACGCCGTCCACCACGCTGAAGATCATGGTGTTGACGCCGATCCCGAGCGACAGGCACAGGACGGCGACGGCCGTGAACACCGGCGTCCGGAAGAGCGCCCGCAAGGCGTACCGCAGGTCCTGCAGCAGCATGGCTGGCTGGCGTCTTAGACGTATCCGGCTTTCGCCGAGTTCATATAGTACTGTTTGAGGTCCGGCAAACAGACGAGGCATACCACTGTGAAACCTGCACTTCAGTTCCTTGCATCGCTACTTTTTGCGACAACCGCCGCCGCGCAGTCGGTCGCGCAGAACCGTGGACCCCTGGAAGCAACCCCTCTTTCGCTCGAGGACGCGCTGACTATCGCCGAAGCGAAGAGCGAGCAGGTGGCCATCGCCCGCGCGGGCGTCACGCGCGCCGACGGGGAGAAGAAGCGGGCCCGCAGCGAGCGGTTCCCGCAACTCGTCCTGCTGGCGTCGTACGACCGCACGCTGGCGTCGGAGTTCTCGGGCCTTTTCGACGAATCGGGCGACGCCACCGGCGATGAGGAAGGATCGAGCTTCGAGGACCTGCCGTTCGGGCGGAAGAACATCTGGCGCATCGGCCTGACGTTCTCGCAGGCGCTCTACACGGGCGGCCGCGTCGCCGCGCTCGAAGCGACGGCGGACGCCGGGCGATCGGTCGCCGAGATCGCCGTCGCGTCAGCGCGCGCCCAGCTCGCGCTCGATGTCATCCGCGCGTACTACGATGCCGCGCTGAGCGATCGGCTGGTGACGATCGCGGAGTCGGCGCTCACGCAGGCGGACGCCGCGTACCAGCAGACGACGCTTGCGTACCAGGCGGGCACGCAGCCGGAGTTCGAACAGCTGCGCGCCCAGGTCGAGCGGGACAACCAGCAACCAATCGTGATCCGCCGCACGTCCGAGCGCGACCTCGCGTATCTGCGGCTCAAGCAGCTCCTCGAGCTGCCGGCATCGGCCACGCTGCAGCTCACCGCGGCGCTCGACGGCCTCACGCTGGCGCCGCCGGAGCGGTTCGCGACGGTCGTCGCCCTCGCCGAGGAAGCCGCGGAGAAGAACCAGCCGGAGATGCCCGTCCGGGCGCCGGTGCGGCAGGCTGAGAGTGCGATCCGTATCAGCGACGCGGCGGTGAACCTCGCCCGCGCCGCGCGGCTGCCGAGCGTCAGCGTCAACTCGAGCTACGGCAAGGTCAACTACCCGGGCGGCTTCTTCCCGGACGTCAATGAGTTCCGTACGAACTGGACGATCGGCGTCGGCGTGCAGGTGCCGATTCTCACCGGTGGCCGGCTGAAGGCCGACCAGGCGATCGCGGTCGCGGACAAACAGGTCACCGACCTGCGCCTCAAGCAGACCCGCGAGCTGGTGGAACTGGATACGCGCGCGGCATACGAAGAGCTGCGGTCGGCGCGGGCGAGCTGGGAGGCAAGCGCCGGCACGGTCACGCAGGCGGCGCGCGCGTATCAGATCGCCGAGGTGCGCTACCGGCAGGGGATTTCGACGCAGCTCGAGCTGAGTGATTCGCGGCTGGCTCTCGAGCTGGCGGCGGCGAACCGCGCGATGGCGGGGCGCGACCTGCAGGTCTCGCGGGCACGCGTCGCGCTCCTGCCCGATCTGCCGCTTGGCGCGAGGGGTGGGTCGCCGCAGATAACCGCTCCACCGGTCCCGGTTGCGCCGCCGGCAAGACTCCCGCAAGCGCCCGGCACGCGAGTGGTCGTCGGAAACGGTAGTTCTTAGTGCTTAGTTCCTAGTGCTTAGTGTGACTCCGCTCGCGACCGTCTTCGCTGACGGTTGTCGCGTGTCTTCCTCGCTGCTTTCCCGGTCCGCCTGCAGTAGAGCGCTTCGGGCGGCTCGAGCGCAGTCGAAATTACTCAGCTGGCGAAGGCAGTTGCGAGTGAAGTCAGACTAAGCACGAAGAACTAAGCACTAAGAACTGACGTGATCGCGTAGCCACCGTCTCGCGACCTGCCATCCCGGGCAGATCTCGGACATCACCCTCCAGAAGCGCCTCGAGTGGTTGGGCACGCGGAGGTGCGCCAGCTCGTGAAGGAGCACGTAGTCGCGCACCGCGCCCGGCATTAGCACCAGCCGCCAGTTGAGCGAAATGTCGCCGCGCGGTGAGCACGATCCCCACCGGCTGCGCTGATCGCGGACCGTGACGCGGCCGGCGGCAAATCCGTGCCGCGCCGCCAGCTCGCGCAGTCTCGCCGGCAGCTCGATTCGGGCCCGCCGCCTGAGCGTGGCGCGATCGGCCGGCGGGATCGCCGGCTGCGCACGCCGCAGCAACCGCGCGCGCTCGCGCTCGATCCACGTG
>JBOGJB010000289.1:0-17364 GCA_050745085.1 Vicinamibacterales bacterium | reverse complement strand
GCCCGCCCGCGCTCAGGTCGGGCACGAGATCGAAGCGATCGGAATCCACGAACGAAAGCCCGGCGGCCAGCAGCACCAGCAGCGGCCCGAGCTTCGCGATCGTCAGGACGTTCACCGCCGCAGCGCCGTGGCGCACGCCGCGCACGTTCAAGCCAGCGAGCGCCGCGATGACGCCGGTCAGGAACGCGGCGCGCCCGGCTCCGGCGCCGAGCGCCGGCCAGAAGGTGGCCGCGTACGCGGCGCACGCGTTCGCGATCGCGCCGGCCGCCGCGAGCCGCGACAGGAAGAACATCCAGCCGACTTCGAAGCCGACGAACCGGCCGAACGCCGTGCGCGCGTAGATGTAGGGTCCGCCCGTCTCCTCGAAGCGGCTGCCCGCCTCGGCGAAGCAGAGAACAACCAGCACCGTCAGCATCGCGGCCACGACGTACGCGGCGGGGCTCGCGGCGCCCATCAGCCCAGCCACGGTCGCGGGCAACACGAAGATGCCGGAGCCGATGACGCCGTTGACGGCGATGGCGATGAGACTGAAGAGGCCGAGGACGGGCGATAACCCGATGAGGTATGTCCGATGGCTGATCTGGCGATCGGGCGATGTCATGGCTTCATCCGTTTATCGGGCTCTCGATCGCCAGATCATCCATCGCCGATGTTGTTGAGGATCGCAAGCGCAGTGCCCGAGAAGATGCGTTCCTTCTCATGTGAGGGGATGTCGAGCTGCTCGATGGACGACACCGCGCGGTCGATCGAGCCGAGCAGGTGCGGGTAGTCGCTGCCCATCGCCATGTGGTCCGGGCCGACCAGATCGCGCGCGTGGTGCAGGTTGTGCGGGCTGAAGGTGACCGTGTCGTAGTAGAGCCGCTTCAAGTACGTGCTCGGCGGCGCGTCGATCTTCGCCCGGCACTCGGCGAAATCGCGGTAGCCGCTGTCGAGCCGTTCCATGAGCCAGGGGATCGCCCCGCCGAGATGGCCGATGAGCCAACGGATGTTCGGCAGCTCGCGGAACAGGCCGTCGAAGCACATTCGCGCCACCGCCAGCGTCGTGTCGAACGGGAAGCCGACGAGCGGCCCGAGCACGTATTCCTTGAACGGCTCGGCGTTGACCGGCAACATCGGATGAAGGAAGATGCACAGCCCCAGGCGGTCCGCTTCCGTGAAAAACGGCTGGTAGACCTGGGAGGTGAGCGCGCGCCCGCGGATGTTGCTCAGCAGTACGACGCCGTTCATCTTCAGGTCGTGGATGGCACGGTGCAGTTCCTTCAGCGCGGCGTCCGGGTCGTCCATTGGGATCGACGCGAAGCCCTTGAAGCGCGCAGGATGCCGGGCGATCAGCTCGGCGTAGGCATCGTTGACTTCACGCGCGATCGCGGCCTGCTTCGGGGCCTCGACGAAGAAGACATTCGGCGTGGACAGAGAAATGACCTCGACGTCGATGCCGACGCGGTCCATGTCGGCGAGCCGCTTCGCCGGATCGGTCATCGGCGGCGTGATGCCGAAGAACCTCGCGCCGCCATATGTGATAATTGTCCGCCCGGTCGGATCGGTCGCGAAGGAGAACTCGCGGCCCTGCTCCTTGATGCGATCGAAGAAGGCGGACGGGTAGTAGTGCGTGTGGAGGTCGTACTTCACGGCGTTGCGGGATGTTTGCGCCTTTGAGGCCCGCTCGTCAACCGCGTCACAGACCTGCTCCCGGGAGGTCCAGATGCTCGCACGCCTCGCGATCGGCGGCGTCATCGCCGCCGGCGCACTCTCGGCATCGGCGGACACCCTGTCCTCTTCACTCGTCGAACGGTTCATGGCCCGCGAGGACACGCCGCTGCGGTCCTATCGCGCCTTCCGCACGCTGCGCGCCGAGAACGCGCGCTTCTCGAAGCGCGCACGGCTCGAGGCCTGGACGTCGCTGACGCCTGAAGAGGGCTTCACCTT
Organism: Vicinamibacterales bacterium; assembly: GCA_050745085.1. Lineage (GTDB taxonomy): Bacteria > Acidobacteriota > Vicinamibacteria > Vicinamibacterales > 2-12-FULL-66-21 > DATAEE01. The sequence goes on along the minus strand of JBOGJB010000289.1, from coordinate 15,438 downwards.
CGAGATCGTGGCCGAAGAGGGTAGCGGCACGGTCCGGAAGAAGGTCCTCCGCGCCGCGCTCGAGGCCGAGGCGCGCGCGTTCGCCACCGGTGAAAGCACCTCGGCGGCGCCCCATCCGCGCAACTACGAGTTCGGCCCGCCGGAACTGCTGCAGGACGGGCACTCCCGCGTCCCCATCACTGCGCGCCGCAAAGAGCCGCTGCTGATCAACGGCGGGATCGTGCTGACCGCCGATGCCGATCTCGTGCGCATCGAAGGGCAGCTCGTGAAGAAGCCGTCGTTCTGGGTGAACCGCGCGGAGGTCGTGCGCGAATACGCACGCATCGGCGGCGTGAGGGTGCCGGTGCGGGTCGCCTCCACCGCCTGGCTCAAGATGGCCGGCCGCTCGACCTTCGAGATGACGTACGCGTACCAGGCGATCAACGGCTCGCCGGTCGCGTCAGCCGGCCGCTGACGCCGCCGCGCCGACCCGGCGGTCGAGCGCCGCGGTGAGCGCCGCCTGGAGCGTGGACGTCTGCGCAGCCGGCACACCGTAGGTCGAGATCCAGACGCCGACGTGCCCGCCGGTCGCGGACGGCCCGCCCTCGAACTCGACGAACAGCAGTCCGTCATTGAGCGCAGGGAGGCGTCCCCACGCGTGACGCCCGCGCGACACTTCCTCGAGCGTCGCGTCGACCACGCCGCCGAGAAACGGCTTCTCGAAGAGCGAGTCCCACACCTGCGACGGCGGCTTCGTCATCTTGCGGCGATCCCACACCATCGTCCTCGGCGTGCTGTCGTGCCGCTCGAGGTAGTGCCGCAAGTTCATGAGGAAGTAGCGCCAGCCATTTCCAGTGCCCGTGTACTGCTCATCCCACTCGGCGGAGGCATCGAAGCCGGAGTGGACGAGCCGCACGATCATCCGGCCGCCGCGCGTCTCGACGTGGAAGTCGATCGCGGAGACGGCCCCCGGCCTCGATGGATCGGCCGGGTCCTCCCACCGGACGTGCTTCGGCGGCTCCCACTCCTTCACCTGCGTCGTCCAGTCCTGCCCCGGTCCCCACGACAGCGTGATGTGCTCGCCAGGGCCTGCTTTCCCGCTCGCCTTGAGCGGGAACCAGCGCTCGATCTGTTTCGGATCGGTCAGCGCCTTCCAGAGGGCGTCCGGGGTGGCGGCGACCTCGATCTCGAGTGTGATGACGCGGGTCTTGGGTTTCGACTCAGTCATGAGCGGTCTCCTCTGGGCGAAGAGCGGGGTAGGCGGCGGCGACGACGGTGAACGGGCGGCCGCGGTCGGCCCGCTCGTCGTGATAGCGCGCGACCAGGCGCGTGAACGTCTGCGACAGCTCTTCCGCGAACGCGTGCTGGTCGGACGCGCTCGCGAAGCGGACGGTGGTCTGCAGGGTGAGCGTCGGCAGTTTCTTGCCCGCCTCGCGCGCCCGGCGCTCGAGTGTGGTGACGTCGCCGGCGACCCTCGCCGCGACGGCACCGAGATAGGTGCTCGAGAAACGGTCCTGGATCGTCTCGGGATCGGCGCCGAGCGCGCCGAGGAGTTCCGGGGCGAGCGTGTGGACGCGCGCCGTGACGCGGAGCAGCCGCTCGACGCAGTTGCCCTTGCGGCGGGTGACAGCGGTTTCGACGAGACGCTCGCGGCGCAGGGCGCGCACGTGATAGGCCACGCGCTGCCGGGACGTCCCGAGCGCGCGCGCCACGTTGGCGGCGGAGCGAGGTTCCCGCAGGAGGCGGAGGATGCGGAGGCGGACGGGGTCGACCAGCGCGAGGCCAGGGTTCACGGACCCAAGTCTGAGCCGTCAAAGTAATATTGTCAAGATCCCAATACTTTGACGGTGCTCAGGGTGCTCAGGGTGCTACGTGCTCAAGGTGCGGAACCAGCACCCCTTGAGCACCTTGAGCACCTTGAGCCCCCTGAGCACGTAGCACCTTTATTGCCCCAGCGTCATGGTAGAGTTACGCGCGCCGGTCACACTTCGGCCCATACCGTTCTCTCTGGGGGGGACCTGCCATGCAACGACGATGGCCGCTATCCGCGCTTCTCTTGATGTGTCTTTTCGTCTGCCCGCTCCGGGCACTCGCCCAACAGGAAACCGCCACGATCACCGGAACCGTCAGCGACGGGACCGGCGCCGTCGTGCCAGGGGCGACGGTCACCGTGACCAACGTCCACACCAATATCAGCCTCAAGACCCAGACCGATAGCCGCGGCGCCTTCGTGGTGCCGAGTCTTCGGCCGGGCGAGTACGCCCTGACCGCCGAGAGCGCCGGGTTCCAGAAAACCGTCCGGACCGGCGTCACCCTGCAGGTCGCGCAGGTCGCTCGCATCGACCTGGCGCTGCAGACGGGGCAGCTCACCGAAACCGTGGAAGTGGTCGGCGCGTCCCCGATCCTGGAAACCCAGACCTCGTCGCGCGGCACGGTGATCGACCAGAAGCAGATCGTCGAGCTGCCGCTGAACGGCCGGGACTACAACCAGCTCGCGCTGCTCTCACCGGGCGTCCTGCCGGGCACCCCCCGGCTGGCGAGCGTCAATTTCAAGGGTGTGCTCAACGTCAACGGCAACCGGACATTCAACAATGTCTTCCTGCTCGACGGCGTCGACAACATCTCGTACTCGAATTCATTCCGCGGCGAGAACGTCCAGCTCGTGCAACCGTCGATCGAGGCGCTGCAGGAATTCAAGATTCAGACGAACGCCTATTCGGCCGAGTTCGGCCGCAGCTCCGGCGCCGTCGTCAACGCCGTCATCAAGTCCGGCACGAACAGCCTGCGGGGGAGCGTGTACGAGTTCCTCCGAGACGACTCGCTCGATGCGAACAACTTCTTCTCGAACGCGCTGGGCGCGCCGAAGCCGAAGCGGGAGCGAAACCAGTTCGGCGTCGCCGCCGGCGGCCCGCTGGTCAAGAACAAAACTTTCTGGTTTGCGGACTACGAAGGGCTGCGCGATCTGGAGGGGATCCCACGCGTGCGACAGGTGCCGACCGCGGCGGAGAAGGCGGGACTCTTCAGCGCCGCGGTCGTCGATCCGTTCGCTGCGGGGCGGCCCCAGTTCAGCCGCAACGCGCAAGGCCAGTGGGTCATCCCGCAGTCGCGCTGGGACCCGGTCGGCGCGGCCATCGTCGCGCTGATTCCGGACCCCAACGTGCCTGGCACGACGATCTACGCCTCGACGCCGGTCACCGACACGCGGCAGGACCAGTTCGACGTGCGCCTGGACCATCAGTTCACGAGCAATGTCTCGGTGTTCGGGCGATATAGCTTCGTGGACACGCTGACGTTCCGCCCGGCGCCGCTGCCAGGGCTGGCGGAAGGGTCCTTCAACGACGCGTTCGGATCGAACGACAACCGGTCGCAGGGCCTGGCGCTCGGCCTGACGTGGGTGGCCTCGTCCAACTTCGTTGGCGACCTCCGCTTCGGCTACGCGCGCGGCGACTACTACACGAATCCGCCGAACTTCGGCATCGATGGCGCGGCTGCAGTGGGGTTGAGAAACGTCCCGAACGACCCGTCGATCGTCGGCGGGGTCCCCAAGGTGAACATCCAGGGTTTCGACGCTGTCGGGCGGCACACGTCGACGCCGCAGTTCCAGACGCCGCGCTCGTGGAACCCGCGGGCGACGTTCAGCTGGAATCGCGGCGCGCACTTCATCAAGTTCGGCGGCGAGTTCCTGCACGTGCAGACCAGAATCAACGATCTGAACGCGACCGTCGGCCGCATGAACTTCGAGAACCGCTTCACCAACCGCGCCGTCGGTGACCTGCTGCTGGGTCTGCCGTCCCAGCTCGCCCTGACCAGTTACACGGTCATGGATCAGGGCCAGGACATGCAGTTCTACTTCATTCAGGACGACTACCGCGTGACGCCCAAGCTGACCGCGAACATCGGCCTGCGCTACGAATACGCGACGCCCCCGCGCGAGGCCAACAACCAGTTCGCGAATTTCGACCCCGAGACCGGGACCATGGTCTTCGCGACCGACGGCGACACGTACGAGCGGTCGTTGATTCGGCCCGATCGCAACAACTGGGCGCCGCGTATCGGGTTCGCCTACACGCCCTGGTCACGATGGGTGATTCGGGGCGGATACGGCGTGTTCTACACGCACACCGTCAGGCAGGGCCGCGAGGGGCTGCTCGGGTTCAACCCGCCGTACCTGGTGGACAACCTCCTGCAGACCGGCGTCACCGGCGCGGCGGCGGTCGCCTCCGCGGCGCCGTTCCGCCTGGTCAACGGCTATCCCTCCGGGCTGCTCGACCCGACGTCATTGTCCCCGACCGTTCTGCGCCGGGGACAGGATCCGGATCAGCGCTCGCCGTACATCCAGCAGTTCAACATCGGCGCGCAGTACGAGCTGATGCCGGACGTCGTCCTCGACATCGCCTACGTCGGCAACAAGGGGACGAAGCTGAACGGGTTCCGAAATCTGAACCAGCGCGCGGTCGTGAACAACCCGGACGGCTCGCAGGCAGCGGGTGCTCGCCCGTATCCGGCGTTCGGCGATATCCAGTGGATGGAGAATCGCGTCGACTCGACCTACAAGTCGCTGCAGACGCGTCTGGAAAAGCGGTTCTCGGACGGCCTGTCGGCGAACGTCAGCTACACCTGGGGCAGAGCGATATCGGACGCGCCCGATCACATCTCGACGAGCGGCGGCGGGGCCGGCATCGACACGGGCGTCTTCCGCGAACCGCAGGATGGAAACAACCTTCGCGCGGAGCGCGGCCCGGCGGAGTTCGACGTCGAGCACCGCTTCGTCGCCAGCTACATCTGGGAGCTGCCGTTCGGCCGCGGCCACGCCATCGGCAACGAGTGGAGCCGCGCCATGGACCTGGTCCTTGGCGGATGGCAGCTGACGGGGATCCACGTCATTCAGAGCGGGCTCGCGCTGACGGCGACGCTCGGCGGGGCCACGGTCGTGAACCTCGGCGGCGAGCGTCGCGCGCGGCCGAATCTCGTGGGCGATCCCGAGCTGCCGTCGTCCCAGCGGACGCTGCAGCGCTGGTTCAACACCGACGCCTTCGCCGCGTTCAGCCCGGCGCCGCAGGCGTTCGGGAATGCCGGCGTCGGGATCATGCGCGGACCGGGGATGGCGAGCTTCGATTTCTCACTCTCGAAGAATTTCCCCGTGGGCGACCGCCGGTCGATCCAGTTCCGGATCGAGCTGTTCAACGCGTTCAATCAATCGAACTTCGGCCCGCCGAACATCGCGCGCGATTCGAGCGGGTTCGGGCAGATCCTGACGGCAGGAGCAGCGCGGATCATGCAGTTTGGCTTGAAGTTCTATTTCTAGCCACGGATTGCGCGGATTGCACCGTCCTAGCCACGGATTACTTGGCCTCGCGCTGGGAGTTTCGGTGGCCATGTCCGGTGCGCTAGCGCAGGACGCCGGCCGAGCGGCGGATCACCATTGGCGCGGCGTGGAGCACCACTTGCGCCGCAACCTGGACGATGCGAGCCGCGAGTACGCGCGGGCGCTGGAGCTCGATCCGCCGCGCGACCCGACTCGCGACGAGCTCGAGCTCGCTCGGCGGTTCGCGCCCCGCGTCTACACGGCGCCGGCGGAGTTCTTTCCCTTGAAGGACTTCGCCGTCATCCTCCACCCCGACAGACGCCTCGTCGCATACCACTTCTTCTGGGAGGATGACATCGATTTTCCCGAAGACAACGACCCCTGCGATCACGAATTGATGTGGGTCGAGTACTCGCCGGATGGTCGCAGCCTCGAAAGGATCTGGACGTACTTCCACGGCCGTATTCTCGCCGGTGGGGACGTGGCGCTCGGCGACGCCCGGCAACACGGCATGCGCCCGCGTGTCAACGTGCAGTGGGGCAAGCACGGATCCATGCCGGCTGGGTGGGAAGCGCTGCCCATCACCGCCACCGACGGAGACATCGAGCGCAAGTATCTGCCGCCAGATGAGCGTCTCACGCTCAAGCAGTACAACCTCGCAACGTTCCGCAAGCTGACCACCGAAGGGCGCCGGCTGATTGCGCACCCGCTCGCGCGGCGGCTCGGCTGGCCGGATCGGTTCGCCGGCACCTGGGCAGAGTTCGTGGATTTCTCGCGTCTGGTCGAGCCGCTGGAGCTCCTGAATCGGACGAACATGATCAAGGTGTCGCGCTGGAACAGCGCGACGATCGATCAGCATTTCCTGACCTACAACTTCCGGCCCAAGACGGAATGGCCTGACGACGACGCGAAATCATGGTGAGGAGCGCGGCCGGGTTCCTGGCTGCGATCGTGGTTGCCGCCGGGTGCCGCAACGCTACTCAGGCGTCGATCAGGCCACAGGCGACCGACGAGATCGTGCTGACGATCGATGTCCGCGACGAGGCGACGCCCGATACCACGCCGGCGGTGACCGCCTTCGCCGTGCACGTCGACGCGCGTCCCACCCAGGAAGTGCTGATCGTTCCCGGAAGCGGCCGTACGAGCTACGACACGCTGATTGGACCGCTCTCCGGCGATGCGCACACGGTGGAGGTCAAGCCGTCAGCCTACTGGCCGCCGCATCCCGGGGTAAGCGTTCGCGGCGTGACCGTCAGGCCCGTCACCCCGGCCGATCCGCACTACGACCTCTTTCGCCTGGCGCCCGCAATCATCCTCCGATCGGACACGGTCGGGGCGTCGAACGATTTGCCCGTGCTGATGTACGTCGAGGATCGGCGCGATGCCGGCCGGGCGCTGCGCTACACCACGATCTTCACAAACGAAGATGGCGGGACCGAGACGCCGGCCCTGTTCGCCCGATGGGGTCGCGCGTGCGACATCGAGGAGACCTACGAAGCGCGGCTGGATGCCGCCGGGCATCCGATCGAAGAGACCTTCCAGGGGCCCGAACACGAGATCAGACTGTTCACGGGGACTCGCATCGGCGTTCATCCGGTGCTCACCGTCGCGACGCGCAACAACATGTTCCTGGACAGCGGCGCGGGCGGCGTCACGATCAGGCCGGTGCCGGTCGTGGTCGAGCCGGACACCCGCACACGCGAGTCGATCCTGGACGAGCGCCCGTGGCTCCAGGGGCTGACGGCGCGCGAGCTGGCCGCAGAGAAGAAACCGTTCGACCCGCGCGAGTTCGTGTATCTCGAAGCAAAGCTGCAGCTACGCGACGCGGCGGCTGCCGCCTGGATCGAACGGCCGGACGGTCGGCGTGCCACATCGGACCGCGGTGATGACCGTCTCACGGTCACGCGGGACGGGTGGGTCCGCGTCGCGGTGCCGCTCGCGCGCGGCACGACGGTGTCGGCCGCGGGCTGGAGCTGCCTTCCACGGAAGGACCAGGCAGGCCCTCGCCGCGCGGAAGCGGCTCCGGCCGCGAAGGCGCGCAACTGCCACGTCGAGCCCGGTCGAGTGTTCAGACTGTCAGACGACTTCGTCGTGCAACCGCTCGAGCTGGAGGCTCAGGCGCCGCGACCGTGAGCCTGTGCTATCGTGGGGATCGGGCCGAGCCATGAACGGTCTCGTCGCGCTGGCGTTCGCCAGCTCGTTCTTCTTCACCGCGCAGCAGGACGCCTGCCGCACGCCCGACTCCAGGCAGGCCGCGAAGGCGAAGCCTGCGACCATCGCCGAGCTTCTGGACAACCCGAAGACATTCGTCGACGTGCCGGTGCGGGTGCGTGGCCGTCTCGTGAACGCGGGCGGCAACTACTTCTCGCGCACCCGGCGCATCGTCCTCAGGGACGCGAACGGGCGCGAGCTCGCCGTGGAGCCCTGGTTGCCGTTGAGCGCGCCGACGACGCAGGCGGGTGGATCGTCGCGCCCCACGCTGGCGGAGTACCTCGACAAGAACGTCGAGCTCTCGGGGACGATCCAGTCCAAAACCGTCGAGGGCTCGGGCGTCCAGCACTTCCTGCGCGTCGCTGAAGCCAGCGTCCTTCCTGACGCTTAGCCACTCTACGGCGAACAACTGTTCGTGCTGATCAGGATTGCCGACGTCGTCACGGCGTCCGCCGCCACCGCGATCCCGCAGACGGCTGCTTTGCCCTGCGATGGCGGTTTGGACTTCGCGTCGAGCCGCGTGTTGCCCGTCGACCCCGGATACGGATCGCCGGCGTCGCCGCGGTTGCCGCCCGCGTTCGACGCACGGTCCAAGTGGTTCAGCGCATCCGCTTCCACCAGGTCCACACCCTTGTTCGCCGCGTCGGCGTTCACCCGGTTGTTCGCCAGCCCGGCGTTCACCACCGTGTCGTTGATGCGCCAGACGAGCAGCCCGGCGGACGGGAGTTTCGCGTCGAAGCCCTTCTTCGGGCGGTACTCGAGCAGGTAGTACTGGTTTGCCGAAATGGCGATCTTCAAGGCGTTGGTCCGCTTGTCATGGGCCGCTTCGAGCTTGGCGCCCTTCCGATCGGCTTCGACCGGCTGCGGCTGGACCCAGCCGAGGAACGACTTCGCCCACGCTGACATGTGCGTGGGCAGCTCGGGGCTCTGGTTGTCGCCGCCCCAGGATCCGCTCGCCATGAGGCACCACACGCCGATGCCCTGCGAGACCCCGTTCTGCGCGTCCGTGTCGTAGAGATCCGGCAGGCCGAAGGCGTGGCCGAACTCGTGCGCGAACACGCCGATGTGGATCATCGACGTCCCGTCGCAGTTGAACGCCGGCATGATGACGTAGTCGTCCACCTTCACGCGCGCGCCGCCGACCGTCTTGTCCTGCGTTGGGTACTCCGCGCCCTTCCAGCCGGTGTAGGTCCAGCGGTGCGACCAGAGATTGCGGTTGGTGGGGCTGCTGCACTCGCCGCCCATTTCCGGGTGGACGAACGCGACGAAGTCGGCGAACCCGTCGTCGTCTCCCGAGTTCGGCTTGTTGTCGGGCCCATCGTTGTCGAACTGGCCGAAGTCGATCGTCTTGTCCGCGGCGTCGAGCGCGTCCTTGAGCATGTCGCCGAGCTTCGCGTTCTGGCAGACGCCGTTGCATTTCTCACCTCCGATGTCGGCGCCTTCGTAGAACGTGTCGTTCTGCGACAGCTTGACCCAGTTCTCCACGCGCCCCGTGACGGTCAGGAGGCCGTACGAGTTGTCACGGTAGAACGAGGTCATCGTGTCGCCGGTCGGCCCGAACAAGCGTGCCTGGAGGTCAGCGGCTGGATACGGCTGTGCGGGCGTGTTTTTGAAAAGGACGGTGAGGACCGGAATCGACCGCTCGCCCTGGACGGCGATCTGCGCGTCGGCCTTCACGACCTCGAGCGGATCCGGATCGGCCGACATCATCTTGACGCGCGTCTGCCGAATCTGCCTGGCGAGGTTGATGTACGCTCGCTTGAAGGTAAAGGCCGTCGGGTCTTTCAGGCGCCGCTGATAAAAACCGGCGGGAAGCCGATCGCCCTGCCGCGGCGCGATGTCAGCAAGGGCGACGGCCTCGCAGAAGATCATCGCAAGGGCAAGCACCGCTCGTCGGAATGGCATGGGGCATCCCCTTGAGAGCGGTGCCTGAGCCTACCACACGACTGCGCCAGGCGGAATGGATCTCGTCGTAGGTCCGCAGCATCTGCGCGGCGACCTCCGGCAGACGCAGGCCAGGGCGCGCGACGAGATCGAAGAGCAGCGCCCGGTTGAACCGCATCTCGAGGATGAAGTGCGCGAGCGCGACCGTCAGCGGGACCGCGATGCACGAGGCACTGTCTAGATCTCTCCCTTGGCCGCAGCCGTCGCGAGTTCGGCGTCGGTGGCCTCGCGGAACTCTCCCTCCCATTTCGCGATAACGACCGTCGCCAGACAGTTGCCGACGACGTTGACCATCGTCCGGCCCATGTCCATGAGCTCGTCCACCCCGAGGATGAGCGTCACCCCCTCGAGCGGCAGATCATAGCTCGCGAGCGTGCCGGCGAGGATGACGAGCGACGCGCGCGGTACGCCGGCAACCCCTTTGCTGGTCAGCATCAGCGTCAGCAGCATCGTGATCTGCTGGCCAACCGACAGCTCGACGTTCGCCGCCTGCGCGACGAAGATCGCGGCGAGGGAGAGGTAGAGCGAGCTCCCGTCCAGGTTGAAGCTGTAGCCGAGCGGCAGAACGAATGCCACGATACGCCGCGGCACCCCCAGGCGCTCGGTCACCTCGAGGGCGCGCGGCAGGGCGGCTTCGCTCGATGTCGTCGAGAAGGCGATCACCGCCGGCTCGCGCACGGCTCTGATGAACTTCCTGATCGGGATGCGGAACATCAGCATCACCGGGACGAGCACGAGGAGGATGAACGCGGCGAGCGCGAGGTAGAGCGTGATGACCAGCAGCGCCAGGTTCTTGAGGACGCCCAGCCCACCATGCCCGACCGTATAGGCGATCGCGGCCCCGACGCCGAGCGGCGCGTAGCGCATGACGATGTTCGTGAGCTTGAACATCGTTTCGGAGAGCGCTTCGCAGAGAGCGACGATCGGGCGCCCCTTCTCGCCGAGCAGGCTGAGCGCGATCGCGAAGAAGATGCTGAAGACGACGATCTGCAGCACCTCGCCGTCCGCCATCGCCTTGACGACCGATTCGGGCACGGTGTGCAGCAAGACCTGGTCCCACGTCTTCACCTGCGCCGCGATTTCGCTCTTCTCAGGGGGCAGGTCCACGCCGTCGCCCGGCCGCGTGAGGTTGACCGCGGCGAGGCCAATGAGGAGCGCCAGCGTCGTGACGACCTCGAAGTAGATGAGCGCGCGGATGCCCATGCGGCCGACCGTCCGCAGGTGCCCGGCGCCCGCGATCCCCGCGACCAGCGTCGCGAAGATGAGCGGCGCGATGATCATCTTGATCATCCGCAGGAAAAGCTGGCTGAACGGGCGGATGTAGCGGGCCCACTCGGGGTTGTAGTGGCTGACGATGGCGCCGGCGACGATGCCCAGCGCCAGGCCGATCAGAATCTGTTGGGTGAGCGAGAGACCACGACGCGGTTCTGGAACTGACGCTCCGGGCATGGGCCCGTAGTGTAGTCCAAGACCCGACGACCCCTATTGTCGCGCCATCAGGTTGCCCAGTTCGCGCATGTCGCGGCCGTACACGTCTTGACGGAAGTGCACGACGCCATCCTCGCTGACGCGCGCGGTCCAGTACAAGAGGTGTACGGGGACGGGCCGCGAGAGCTTGACGTGCTTCTCCTCTCCCGCGTGCATCGCCGCGGTGATGCGCTCCGGCGTCCACTCGGGCTGGTCCTTCAACAGGTACTCGGCGAGTGCCTGGGGCTGCTCGAGCCGCACGCAGCCATGGCTCAGCGCCCGATACGCCCGCGTGAACAGCGAGTCGGCCGGCGTGTCGTGAAGGTAGACGTCGTGCTCGTTCGGGAAGACGAACTTCACGAGGCCGAGCGAGTTCGACGAGCCGGGACGCTGGCGGAACCGGTAGGGGAACGCGCCATCGTCGGTCGCCGACGACCAGTCGACGGTCGCGGGATCGACGACCGTCCCGGACGTCCCAACGACCTCGATCCGGTTGCGGTCGAGGAACGACGGATCGGATTGTACGGCCGGCAGCGTCTCGCCCGCAGCGATGCCGTCGGGCACGTTCCAGTACGGGCTGAAGACGATGTGCGTCATCGTGTCGCGGAAGATCGGCGTCGGCGTGCCCTTGGCGCCGGTGATGACGTTCATGCGAAGCGGGATGCGCTCGCCTTCGTGAACCTCGAGGCGGTACTCCGGGACATTGACGAAGATGTAGCGCTCGCCGAGGTCGCGCGGCAGCCATCGCCACCGCTCGAGGTTCAGCTCCAGCTGCCGGATGCGGCTGGCGACCGGCACGTTCATCTCGGCGACGACCTGACGTCCGAGGACGCCGTCCGGCTCGAGACCATGGCGGCGCTGGAAATGCGCAACCGCCGCGGAGAGCTCATCGTCGAAGATTTCGCGTGTTTCAGAGGCCTCTCCCGCGGCGAGATCGCCGGTAATCTGGAGCCGTTCTGCAAGGGCCGGGAGGTGTGGGCTCCGGTCGCCCTTCTTCAGCGCGAGCGTCGCGGGCAGCGATTTCCATCCGCCGGCCTCGGCGATCGCGACGTAGTTCGTGTACGCGTCCTTCAGGCGGAGGTACTCAGCGTGAGTGGGTGCGAGTTTCTGGAACTGGTCCTCGGGTGAGCCGCCGTCGATAGCGGACGCCAGTTCTTTCTGAAAGTCGATTTTCTGGCGGCGGAGGCGCCACAACTTGTCGGCGGGTCCCTCGATGTCCGCTGCCCCTGCTGAAAGGTCGGCGGCGCCGCGAACCCACGCCCAGGTGGCCTTGATGTCGAGCGGGACGACTGCGTGCTCGTCGAGCCCCTTGCCGCTGCGGAACCAGCCCCTGGTCGTACCGGCGCGGGCGGCGGTCAACGCGGCGACGTCGTAGCGCTCGGGATCGATCCCATGTGTCCGCATTTCCTGCAGGGCGGCGACGAGAGAGTCGAAACGCTTCGTGGGATGCGTGCCATCGATCCAGATCGGCTCGTAGCCTCGCGACGCGTAAAGATCCCGCATCGTCTTCCAGAGCGTCGCGCGGTCGCGATCCCGGCGCACGTCCGCGGGCGCCGACGCGAGCCCCTTTTTCATGTCGGCGGTTTGCCGGCGTACCAACGCCTCGTCGCGCCCTGAGCAACCGACGACCATCGCGAGGAAGCTCGCTACCACAACCGTGGGCAACCGCCTGCTCATCAATGGCATCTGACCCGTCCGTACGCTCCTGTGGCCCGTGATGGGCAGATACCATGCCAGCGCCCGAGGAGTGGCTGAGCCGGATGCGTTATAATCGCTGCGATGTGGACCAAGATGATGTCAGGGCCGCGGAAGAAGGCGCCCAAGACGATCGCGGTGATCGATCCGGACCTCTGCTTCGGCGCGTTCGCCTGCTCGATCTGCCAGGCCGCCTGCCCGGTCGCCGACTGCATCACCGAAGTTCCCGATCGCGACGGGCGGATGGTGTGCGCGGTGCGGGCCGACTTGTGCATCGGCTGCGGGCTCTGCGTGACGCTTGGCAACCCGACCGCGCCGCAGCCGCGCGAGTTCGGCTGCCCGCCGGACTACGACGCGATCAATATGATGCCGTTCGACGAGGTCGCCCCGCTCGTCGCGGAGGATGAAACCGGCACGGGCATCAGTACGTCGCCCTCCTAGCCGCCTGATAGAACCGTGACGGCAGCGGCCGTCCGATCTTCTCTTCGATGAAGCTCGACGCGCGCACCAGCGCGTCGAGATCCACGCCAGTCTTCAGTCCGAGCCCGTTCAACATGTAGACAAGGTCCTCGGTCGCGACGTTGCCCGCCGCGCCCGGGGCGTAGGGACACCCGCCGAGACCCCCAGCCGACGCGTCGAACGTCCGGACTCCGCCGTCGAGCGCCGTCAGAATGTTCGCGAGCGCGGTACCGCGCGTGTCATGAAAGTGGAGAGCGACCCGCTCGAGGCCGATCTCCGACGCGAGCGTCTTCAGCGTCGTACGGACCTGCCCCGGATGCGCGATGCCGATCGTGTCGCTCACCGCCACCTCGAAGGCCCCCATCGTCAGGAGCCGCCTGGCGACCTCGACGACCCGCGCGATCGGCACGTCCCCCTCGAATGGGCAGCCGAACGCGGTCGAGAGATACGCTCGGACGCGCAGTCCATCCCGTGTCGCCCGGCGCGCGACCTCGGCGTAGCCGGCCAGCGACGCTTCGACGGACTGATTGATGTTGCGCTGGCTGAACGTGTCGGAGGCGGCGGCGAAGATCGCGATCTCGCCGACGCCTGCTGCTTTCGCTCGTTCGAGCCCCTCCAGGTTGGGAACGAGTGCCGTGTAGCGCACGCCCGGCCGGCGCGTGATGGCGGCGAACACGCCGGCCGCGTCCGCCATCTGCGGCACCCACTTCGGGCTCACGAATGCCGCCGCCTCGATGACCGGCAGTCCCGCCGCCGACAAAAGATCGACGAAGGCGGCTTTGTCCGTCGTCGCGACGGTGGCCGATTCGTTCTGGAGCCCGTCGCGCGGGCCCACCTCCACAATCGTCACGTCCATCGCTACGAGATGTCCACCAGCGTCACTCCGGGCTGAACGAGCTGGCCTTCGGTGCAGCGCACGGCCGAGACGGTGCCATCCTGCGGCGAACGCAGCGGCAGTTCCATTTTCATCGCCTCGAGCACGAGCAGCGTGTCCCCTTTCTTTACGACCGCGCCCGGCGTTGTCTGGATTCGCAGGACGGTCGCCGGCATGGGTGCCGCCAACGATCCGGCGGAGGCGGCGCCCGGCTTCAGCCGGGCGGCTCTTTCACTCGGCCCGGCACCTTCGTCGATCACGTAGACGCGTCCCTCGAAGAACACCCAGCGCGCGCCGCCGTCCACCGCGACGAAGAGGCGCGTCCGCCGGCCGTCGCGTTCGAGAATCAGCTCGCCGGGCGAGGCTTCGGTGACGGTAAAGTCCTGCGCCATCAGCGCCCCCACCCCGTCAGCGCTATCCAGGGATCCGATGGCGAGGGGGCGGCGTCGACGGTTTCGACGGCTGCGGTGCCCGTCCGACGATACGCGCGCGCGGCCGCGTCCACGTCTGCCGGGATCGCATCGCCAGCGATCAGATCGTCCAGGCGCTCGTCCACGAACGCGGTGTCGGCCGTACCCGTCCGGAACGACTGATGCGCCAGGATCGCGCCGAGGAAGGCCACGTTGGTGCGGATTCCGAGAATCGGGTAGGCGCGGAGCGCGGTCGTCGCGCGCGCGATCGCGGCATCTCGTGTTTCGGCGGACGCGATCAGTTTCGCCAGCAGGGGGTCGTAATGCACCGTCACCTCGCTCCCTTCGGCGATGCCGGAATCGACGCGAAGACCGGGGCCCGACGGCTCGCGATAGAGCAGGATGCGGCCGGCCTGCGGGAGAAAGCCGCTGGCCGGATCTTCGGCGTAGACACGGCATTCGATCGCGTGACCACGCTGGACGAGTGCCGCCTGCGTCCACGGCAGCGGGGCCCCCCCGGCGACGTCGAGCTGCGCGCGCACGAGGTCGACGCCGGCGACCGCTTCGGTGACCGGGTGTTCGACCTGGAGGCGCGTGTTCATCTCGAGGAAGTAAAACTTCGCGGCGTCTCCGGCGCCTTCCACGAGAAACTCGACCGTGCCGGCGTTGCGGTACCCGGCGGCGCGCGCCGCGGCGACCGCCGCCTCGCCCATTCGCGCGCGCAGCCCGGGTGTGACCGCCGGCGAGGGGCTCTCCTCGACGATTTTCTGGTGCCGGCGCTGGACGGAGCATTCCCGCTCGAACAGATGCACGACGTGCCCGTCGACGTCGGCGAAGACCTGGATCTCGACGTGGCGCGGACGCTCGATCAGCTTCTCGACGTAGAGTGTGCCGTCGCCGAACGCGGCGTGCGCCTCGCGCCTGGCGGCCGGCACCGCCTCGAGGGCCTCGTCGATCGCCCGGATCGTACGCATCCCTTTGCCGCCGCCGCCAGCCGAGGCTTTCACGAGCGCCGGCGGGCCGACCTGTTCGACCGCGGCGGTGATCCCCAGGTCCGACTGGTCCGCCGGGGTCAGGCCCGGCACGACGGGCAC
>JBOGJB010000288.1:0-7824 GCA_050745085.1 Vicinamibacterales bacterium | reverse complement strand
ATCTCGTGGTCGATGTCGCCGCGGATCTTCGCCGCGTCGGCCGGATTGGCGAGCCGCGCCGAGAGGTTCTTCTTGATGTCCCCCCGCGCGCGCCCTTCCCCCTCACCGAGCTGCCCGCCGACATCCGTCCCGGCGGGCGTCAGGGCCCACATCGGGACGAGCACGGTCGAGCCGTCGCTTCCCGACGTGTCGTACGGATACTGGTCGGCGTACACTTCGATCCCCTCGGCGCGCGCGTCGTGGATCAGCCGCGTCGCCGCGTGGCTCGACCCCCAGAAGTTCGCCCCTTTGGCTTTCAGGTGCGACGCGACGGCCGGCACGCCCGCTTCGCGCCCGATCGTGATCGTTTCCTCGACCGCCGCGAGCAGGTCCACCGCGGGCGTCGGATCCGAGGCGACCTTCCACATCGGATCCTTGCCCTCGCTCCGCTCGTGGCTGATGTAGAAACCGCCGAACGGCCGGATGACTTTGGCGAGCTCGACCACCTCGCGCGTCTCGCTGAACCGCCCGGGCACGTACTCGAGGCCGGAGCTCAAGCCGAACCCGCCGTCGCGCATCCCTTCCTCGACGAGCGCGCGCATCGCCGTAATATCGGCGTCGGTCGCGAGCTGCTGCGACCGCGGTCCCATGACCCGCTGCCGCACGGTGCCATGGCCGACCATCAGCGCGACGTTGTTGCCGATCCCTTGCTTCTCGTACTTCGCGCGCTGCCCGCGGATCGGCCAGTCGGGGGAGCGGCCGTCCTGGTTGACGACCGACAGCGTGATCCCCTGCGCGACCATGTTGAGGTTCTGCTTGAGGCTCGGATCGCCGAGGCCGCGGTCGCTGTGCGAGTGGATGTCGATGAAGCCGGGCGAGACGAACTTGCCTGACGCGTCGATCGTCCGCGCGGCGCGCGCCGTGAGCCCGTGACCGATCGCCGCGATGCGCCCGTCCTTCACGGCGACGTCGGCGACGTACCACGGATTGCCCGCGCCGTCGAGGACACGCCCGCCGGCGAGGACGAGGTCGAACTCACGGCCCTGCGAGAACGCGGCGGCCGTGGTCAGGAGTACCAGCGTCAGCGTTGAGAGTCTGTAGGACATATGGGCCTTAGCTGCCGGAAACGGAGGCGACGGAGAGCACGGAGAATGATCACCACGGAGACACGGGGCCCACGGAGGAGGCAGGATCTAAACGCGGGGACGCAGAGTGCGCAGCGTTTAGATTCGGCTACTTCCTTCCATCCTCCGTGATCTCCGTGATCTCCGTGTCTCCGCGGTGATCTCTCTCCGTGAGCTCCGTACCCTCCGTGGTCTCGGCGTGGTATTTTGCCAGAATGACCTTGCGAACGAAACGCTCGGCTCGGCTCTTCTCCCGGGCGTCGCGCGTGCTCGTCGGCGGCGTCAACAGCCCGGTCCGGGCCTTCTCGGCGGTCGGCGGCGAGCCGCTCTTCATCCGCCGGGCCGCCGGCGCGCATATCCAGGATGTCGACCGCAACCGCTACATCGACTACGTGATGTCGTGGGGCCCGCTCATCCATGGCCACGCGCCGCGCGGCCTCCGGCGCGCGCTGGCGGCGGCTGCGGCCAACGGGACGAGCTTCGGCGCGCCGCAGGAACTGGAGATCGCCCTGGCCGAGCGCGTCCGCGCGCTGATGCCGTCGATCGAGCGCATCCGTTTCGTGAACTCAGGCACCGAAGCGGCGATGAGCGCCATCCGCGTCGCCCGCGCCGCGACGGGACGCGACCGCATCGTCAAGTTCGACGGCTGCTACCACGGCCACGCCGACGCGTTCCTCGTGAAAGCGGGGTCGGGCGCGATGACGCTCGGCGTCCCGACGAGCCCCGGCGTCGCCGCGGCTACCGCGAACGACACGCTCGTCGCCAGCTACAACAACCTCCGGTCGGTCGAGCGGCTCTTTGCCAGCAGCGCCGGCCAGGTGGCCGCGGTCATCGTCGAGCCCATCGCCGGCAACATGGGCGTCGTGTCGCCCGCCGCCGGCTTTCTGGCCGGCCTGCGAACCCTCTCGACGCAGGAAGGAGCCGTGCTCATCTTCGACGAAGTCATCTCCGGTTTCCGCGCGTCACCAGGCGGCGCGCAGCGGTTGTACGGAGTTCGACCCGACCTCACATGTCTGGGAAAGATCATCGGCGGCGGCCTGCCGGTGGGCGCGTACGGCGGACGTACGGACCTGATGGATCTGGTCGCGCCGAAAGGACCGGTGTATCAAGCGGGCACGCTG
The DNA here is from genome assembly GCA_050745085.1 of Vicinamibacterales bacterium. Taxonomy (GTDB): domain Bacteria; phylum Acidobacteriota; class Vicinamibacteria; order Vicinamibacterales; family 2-12-FULL-66-21; genus DATAEE01. Next base: position 5,600 of record JBOGJB010000288.1, on the reverse strand, counting down.
TCTGGAAATCCGCTGGCGATGGCAGCGGGGCTCTGGACGCTCGACGCGCTGTCGCCCGGGCTCTACACGCGGCTCGCGGCGCTCGGCGAGCGGCTCGCCGCTGGGCTGGCCAGCGCGGCTCGCGAGCACGGCATCGCGCTGCAGGTGAACGCGTCGGGATCGCTGCTCACGCCCTTCTTCACCAGCTCCCCGGTCCGCGACGTGCGGTCCGCCGGCTCCTCGAACACGGCGCAGTACGCGGCGTTCTTCCGCGGCATGCTCGCGCGCGGAATCTATCCTCCGCCGTCGCAGTTCGAGGCGTGGTTTCTCTCGGGAGCGCACACGCCGCGCGACATCGATCAGACGATTGAGGCAGCCAGGCGGACGTTCTCTGAAATGGTGAAGATGGAGGGACTTAATGCTTAGTCAATGCCGAAGGCCGAATGCCAAATGCCGAACGGGACTTCACTCGAGACAGTCACCGACAGTTGCGAGTGAAGTCGCATTGGGCATTAGGCATTGATCCAGCGGCTCAGCGAAGCGCGAGCGAAGAATCCAGCCGGATGCGAAGCAGGCTGCCGGGCGGCAGGACCACGTCCTTGCCCTCGGTGGCCGCGATTACGCCGCCGCCCCCGATCAGGATGCCCGCCAGCGCGCCCTTCACGCCGCCGAGGATCCCGCCGATGATCGCCCCGACGCCCGCCGCGGTGCCGATCTTCGCCGCGTCCTCCTTGTAGCCGCCACTCTCGAGCGCCTGGACGACGCTTGCGCGCATCGGATAGGTCCGGCCGTTCACGACGATCTGATCGAACGAGAGGCTCAGCCGTCCCTTCCGATCGATCCGGTCCGCATCGTCCACCGCAGTGACGACGCCGCGGAGGGAGGAGCCGGCCGGAATGGCGACGTCACCGTCTACGGTCAGATCGACAACCGTCGTGGCCTCGAAGCGATCCTCGACCTGCGCGGTGTCGGAGTTCAGTTCGGTCTGGAGCCGAACGTCGAGCTCCTGACCCACCGGGATCTCGCGGCGACCCGCGCGGCTCACCCCACCGCGCTCGCCGCCGCGCACGCCGCCCGTCGTTCCCGTCCCCGTCGTCACCGTGCGGTCGTTCAACACGTTCTCACCGCGCGCGCGGCTCGCGATGCGATCGATCCGGTCGCGCAGCGCCGTGTAGTCGGCGCGCGGCACGTTGCCCTCTTTACGGAGCTTCACCTTGAGATAGATGACTTCCTCGCGCAGCTCGTCGAGCTCGCTCTGCAGGCGCGACGCCAGCTCGGCATTCTGGGCGCGGATGCGCGAGACCTCGGAGCCCGCGTCGTAGACGCGGTCCTGGAGACGCTGGATGTCAGCGGTCGAGATCGTCGTCTGCGCCTGCGCGACGGAGAGCGTCAGCGCCAGCGCCGCAATTGTAGAAGCAGCCATGCGGATCATGTCGAAGCGTCCTTTCAAGTAGCCGTTGACGCCAGCTCTGACAGACTTCGCTACGGCTTCGGTGGTCCGCCGGAGCTTCACGCGAAGGAAGAGCTGCGCTACGAGCTGCACGACAAGACAGCAGCCCTCGACGGGCTGCCGCGTGGGGTACTAACCCTTATCGGTTCGAGCCGCCGGGACAGAAGATGGACCCCGGTCCCGCCACGCCGCCTGACGACGACCGACTGGACAAAGCAGCAGCCTTCTCCCGAACGCCGTGGTATCTCCCGGGGACGGCTCCAACGCCCCGACGGCTCGCGTGCACTGAGGGTGGGTGCAAAAGCGAGGCCGACTGCTCGAGTGCTATGATCGAGGAGTTTCATGCATACGGTGAGGCTAAACCGGACAGTCGGGGTCAGAGTGGGCTCTATTCAGGTCGGCGGCGGCGCCCCCGTCGTCGTCCAGTCCATGACGATGACCGACACGGCGGATGCCGCGGCTACAGCCCGCCAGATAGTCGAGCTGGCGGAAGCGGGTTCGGAGCTGGTGCGGGTGACGGTCAACCTCCCCGAGGCGGCGGCCGCGGTGCCTGAGGTCAAGCGACGGATGCTCGATGCCGGCTGCGCGGCGCCCCTCATCGGCGACTTCCACTACAACGGCCACCTCCTGCTGACCCGCCACCCGGACTGCGCGGAAGCGCTCGACAAGTACCGCATCAACCCGGGGAACGTCGGTACCGGCCGCCGACGCGATGAGCAGTTTGCGACGATCTGCCAGGTGGCGCGCGACCATGGCAAGCCGGTGCGCATCGGCGTCAACGGCGGCTCCCTTAATCAGGAGCTCGTCATGGCCAAGATGCAGGAGAACACCGACCGCGACTTTGGACGATCTTCGGAAGAGATCATCAACGAATGCATGGTGCTGTCGGCGCTGCAATCGACAGAGCTGGCGCTCGAGTCGGGGCTCCGCAAGGATCAGATCATCATTTCCTGCAAGGTATCGCGCCCGCGCGACCTCATTGCCATCTATCGCACGCTGGCGAAGAAGACCGATCAGCCGCTGCACCTCGGGCTCACCGAAGCGGGCATGGGGATGAAAGGGATGATGTGGTCGGCGACGGCGATGGGCGTCCTGCTCAACGAGGGAATCGGCGACACGATCCGTGTTTCGCTGACGCCGCGCCCCGGCGGCGATCGGCGCGACGAAGTGTACGCCGCGTGGGAGCTGCTGCAGGCGCTCGGCATCCGGTCGTACTCGCCGAGCGTCACCGCCTGCCCCGGCTGCGGCCGCACGACGAGCACGACGTTCCAGGAGCTGGCCGAGCGCATTCAGGACTACATCCGCGAGATGATGCCGGAGTGGAAGCATCGGTACGAAGGGGTTGAAACGATGACGCTCGCCGTCATGGGCTGCGTCGTCAACGGCCCCGGCGAGTCGAAGGCGGCGAACATCGGGATCAGTCTGCCCGGCACCGGCGAGGCGCCGAACTGCCCCGTCTTCATCGACGGCAAGCACTACACGACGCTGCGCGGCACCTACGACGAGCTATCCATCGCGTTTCGTGCGCTCATCGATCAGTACGTCGCGACGCGGTACGCACGGAAGGCTGGCTAGCTGAACCTGAGCCGATATCGATCGGCGAACGGATGATCGGGAGATCGGGTGTCATCGTCGATCGGCGGATCTGCGAACAGGCGATCTCGCCATCCATGTGAGATCGTCCTCCGGAGACGAGAACCGCAAGTGGGATCAAGAGGTCCACGCCACGATTCGCTCTGGTCGCTTACAGTCGATCTGTTATCGGCCAACGTGCTCGTGTGGATTGCCAGTGTGGGTCGGGACGCGGAGTTGACGCCTCAGGCGCACCTCTACTTCTTCGATCGATACCACCGTTTCGCTGCGTACCACCGAGCGCGCGGCCGACACGCCAAGGCAGGACGCCTTCAGTCGAGGGCGGACGAACACTATCGAGCGGCCGGAGGCGACGGGCCGCCTTATGCCGCGGCGATGGCCATGCCTAGACCCGCGCGTTTTATCGTCACAGATGCCGTGAGTCGGAATCGGCTCGACGGGCCCGACGACGCCGCGTGATCAGGACTTCAACCTTCCAATTTCACATCAGCCTTCGTACTTCGAACTTCGTACTTGAGCGAGAATCTCTCCATGCGTCCGTCCCGCCGCGGGGTCGCCCGCGAGTTTTGGCCCATGCTCGCGCTGGCGGGCCCGGTCGTGCTCGCCGAGCTGGGGTGGATCTCCATGGGCATCGTCGACACGCTCATGGTCGGCGCCCTCGGTCCCGAGGCGATCGGCGCCGCAGGCATCGGGAGCAATACGTTCATTGCCGTCGCGGTGTTCGGGATGGGGCTGCTCCTTGGTCTCGACACGCTGGTGTCGCAAGCGTTTGGCGCGCGGCGGCTCGACGAGTGTCACCGCTGGCTCGCGCACGGCGTCGCCCTCGCGCTCCTCCTGACCCTTCCGATGACGCTCGTCGTGTGGCTGCTCGTGTGGTCGCTCGACTACTGGGGCCTCGATCCGCGCGTCCTGCCGCTCACGCGCGAGTACCTGAGCGTCGTTGGCTGGAGCCTGGTCCCGCTGCTGCTGTTCGCGAGCGTCCGGCGCTACCTGCAGGCGATGAACGTCGTCCGGCCGGTGATGTTCGCGCTCGTGAGCGCAAACCTGATCAACGCCGTCGTAAACTGGATCCTGATCTTCGGCAAGCTCGGCGCGCCGGCGTTGGGCGTCCGAGGCGCGGCGTGGGCGACCGTCGCCGCCCGCGCGTACCTGGCGCTCTTCCTGCTCGGAACGATTATCTACCGCGAGAGGCACGCAACCGCCTGGACGCCGCTCCGCATCGAGGCGGCGCGCTTGAAACGCCTGATCGCGCTCGGCTTTCCCGCGGCGTCGCAGATCACGCTCGAGGTGGGGGTGTTTGCGACCGCCACGGCGCTGGCCGGGCGGCTGGTGCCCGCCTCGCTCGCGGCGCACCAGATCTCGCTCAACCTCGCCGCCGCCACGTTCATGGTGCCGTACGGCGTGTCGTCGGCCGGCGCGGTCCGCGTGGGCCAGGCGGTGGGCCGCGCCGATCCGGATGGAGCCGCCGACGCCGGCTGGACCGCCATCGCGCTCGGCGTCGGCTTCATGGTGATCGCCGCGGCGGCGCTTCTCGCGCTGCCCCGGACGCTCATCGGCGCGTTCACCACCGATCGCGCCGTCATCGACGTCGGCGCGCGCGTACTGATGGTCGCGGCGGTCTTTCAGATCTTCGACGGCCTGCAGGGGGTCGGCACCGGCATTCTGCGCGGCCTCGGCGACACGCGGTCACCGATGGTCTGGAACCTGGCCGGTCACTGGCTGTTCGGCCTGCCGGTGGGCTACACTCTCTGCTTCGGACTCGGGTTCGGCGTGGTCGGGCTCTGGACGGGTCTGTCGGCCGGGCTGATCTTCGTCGCGATTGTGCTGATGGCCGTGTGGTGGCGGCGCATCCATGCGTTGCCCGGGATCATCTCCAGGGAATCATCTGCTGGATCCACTGCACGCGCATGAGGTCGTTGTAGATCACCGTCACCATCAGCATCATCAGGACGACGAAGCCGGCGAGCAGCATCTTCTCCTTCACGCGCACGCTGAAGTCACGGCGCGCGATCCCTTCGAGCAACATGATGAAGATGTGGCCGCCGTCGAGCACGGGGATCGGCATCAGGTTGAGCAGCCCCAGGTTCAGGCTGATCATCGCCATCAGATTGAGGAGATGCATCCAGCCGAGCTGGGCGGCGCCGCCCGACAGCTCGGCGACCCCGACGGGTCCCATCAACTGCCGAACCGACGTCTCGCGCGTGAAGAGACCGCCGAGCGTGCGGAAGATCAGCTTCGTCCACTCCCAGTTCTTGACGAGGCTCAGGCGAAGCGCCTCGATCGGTCCGGGCTTGACGATGCGGATCTCGGAAACGCTGATTCGGCTGCCGATCAATCCGGCGCCCGGCGGCCCTTCCGGCGTGACGACGATCTCCAGGGGCTTGCCGTCACGGAGGACCGACAGCCGCACCGGTCTTCCCGCGCTCGCTTTGAGGCGGGCGAGCAAGGCCGGGTGCTCGGGCCGCGGCTCGCCGTCGACGGCGACGACGACATCGCCTGCCTGAAGGCCGGCGCGCTCCGCGGGCATGCCGGGCGTGACGTCGACGAACTGCGGGCGCAGCATCGGCCAGATCCCGAT
>JBOGJB010000287.1:0-9228 GCA_050745085.1 Vicinamibacterales bacterium | reverse complement strand
CGGCAGCGCCTCGCGGAGGCGCCGGGACGCCACCCGCGCGCGGTGCAGCGCCGCGGCATCTCCTGCAATGGCGCCGGGAAGCGCGTCTAGCAGCGCGCGCGCGCGCCGTTGCAGAAGCGTCACCGATGGGCTGGCGGCCTTCATGTTAGGATTGGCAAACGCAGGCCGGTCCGGGGGCGTGTTACACGCCTGTTACACAAGCCGAGCGCTCCGGGATCGCGCCAAAGCCGACAGTATAGCCTCACTTCCGTCCTGTCGGGCTTGCAAACCCCATGCGCATCGCCGCCATCGACATCGGCACCAATTCGGTCCACATGATCGTGGTGCAGGTCCATCCCGATCTGTCGTTCGAGGTCATCGATCGCGAAAAGGACATGGTTCGGCTGGGCGCCGGCGGGCTCGATAGCGGCCACCTGACCGACGCGGCGATGGCCGCCGCGCTTCAGGTGCTGGCGAAGTATCGGCGGCTGGCCGAGTCCCACAAGGTGGACGAGATCGTCGCGTCGGCGACGAGCGCCGTGCGCGAGGCGGAAAACGGCGGCGAGTTCATCGCCGCCGTCGCGCGCCAGACCGGCATCCACGTGCGGGTCATCTCAGGGACCGAAGAGGCGCGCCTCATCCATCAGGCGGCGGCGTACGGCGTCGATCTGAAAAACAGCAGCGGCGTCGTGATCGACATCGGCGGCGGCAGCGTGGAGGTGACGCTCGGCGGCGCGGGGCGCCCGCAGCTCGCGCGCAGCTTCAAGATGGGGGTCATCCGGCTCACCGAGCGGTTCGTGAAGAGCGACCCGCTTGCGAAGCGCGACGAGCGGCGGCTGATCAAGCACATCAACCGCGAGGCGGGTGACTACCTCGACGAGATCGCATCGCGCGGCGTCGGCCGCGTCATCGGGACGAGCGGCACGATCCTCAGCCTGGGCGCGCTGGCGGCCGACGCCAAGCCGTCGGCCGACGTGCGCAACCTGCGCGTGAGCGCGAAGGCGATCCACCGGCTGCGCGAGCGGCTCACCGGCATGGACCTGGACCGCCGGCTCCGCCTCCCCGGTCTCGACCCGCGGCGGGCGGATCTCTCGGTCGCCGGCATCGTGCTGATCGACACGATCCTGCGCCGCCTCGGCGCCGAGGAGCTGACGCTCTGCGACCTCGCGCTGCGCGAGGGGCTGGTCCTCAACTACATCCGGAAGAACGCGGCGCACATCCGCAAGGTCGAGCGCTACCCCGACGTCCGGCGCCGCAGCGTCGTCGAGCTGGGAGAGCGCTGCAACTACTGGACCGAGCATCCAAAGCAGGTGGCCCGGCTGGCGCTCTCGCTGTTCGATCAGACGCGGCATCTGCACCGGCTCACCGACCGCGAGCGCGAATGGCTGGAGTACGCCGCGCTGCTGCACGACATCGGCGAACACATCAGCTACGAGCGGCACCACCGGCATTCCTTCTATTTGATCAAGAATGGAGATCTCCGGGGCTTCGAGCCGGAGGAGATCGATGTTATCGGCCTGATCGCGCGGTACCACCGCCGCGGCGAGCCGAAGAAGTCGCACCAGAATTACGGCGCGCTCTCGGGCGCGCTGCGTCGGACCGTGAAGCTGCTGGCGGGGACCGTCCGGCTCGCGGAAGGGCTGGACCGGAGCCACTCGCAGACGGTCGGCGCCCTCCACCTGCGCGAGAAGAAGGACGGCCTCGTGATCCGCCTGCGCGCGACCGGCGACGCGGAGCTGGAGTTGTGGGCCGCCGAGCGGCACACACAGCCGCTCGCCGCCGCGCTCGGCAAGCCGATCCGGTTCGACGTCACGTCCAGAAAAGGCAAGGAACGCGTTCCCCATGCTGAACACTCTCGTCACCCCGCACGCGTACCCGGGAAAGCTGTTCGTCGTCGAGGGGATCGACGGCTCGGGAAAGACGACACAGCTCGGCCTGCTCGCGAAGTGGCTGAGCGCCGCCGGCCACCGCGTGTTCGTCACCGAATGGAACTCGTCCGCGCTGGTCAAAGCCGCAACCAAGGCCGGTAAGAGGAAGAACGCGCTGACGCCGATGACGTTCAGCCTGCTGCACGCCACGGACTTCGCCGATCGCCTGCTCTACAACATCATCCCGCCGCTCAAGGCCGGGATGATCGTGCTCGCGGACCGCTACGCGTACACCGCGTTCGCGCGCGACGCGACGCGCGGCGTCGACAACCGCTGGGTGCGCGAGCTGTACAGCTTCGCGGTCCGGCCGGACCTCGCCGTCTACTTCAGGGTCCCCATCGAAGTGTCGGTGGATCGGCTGATGGCGCGACGCGTGAAGCTCAAGTTCTACGAGGCGGGCCTGGACATGGGCTGGAGCACGAGCCCGGTCGAGAGCTTCCGCATCTTCCAGGGGCGCGTGCTCGAGGAGTACGACCGGCTGGTCGATGAGTTCGGCCTCGACGTCATCGACGCGAGAACCAGCATTACCGAGCAGCAGCGGGCGTTCCGCAGGCTCGTCACTCGGCACCTCGCCGGCGCGCCGGAGGAGCAGCTCGAGCCCGAGCCGGTCGAGGCGACGGAGGCCCGATGAGCGACGCGACCCCGCACGAAAACGGCGCGAACGCCGGTGTCCGGCCGGGGCACTACTACGGGTACGGCATCCCGTACCTGCCCATCGACGGCTACCCGGGGAAGATCATCGCGATCGAAGGGACCGACGGCGTCGGCCGATCGACGCAGATCCGGCTGCTGCGCGAGTGGCTCGAGGTTCAGGGCTACGGCGTCATCGAAACCGGCTGGACCCGCTCGACGCTCATGCAGCCGACGATCGAGCTGGCGAAATCGAGCAACACGCTCAACAAGCTGACGTTCGCGCTCCTCTACGCGACCGACTTCGCCGACCGACTGGAGAAGGAAGTTATCCCGGCGCTCAAAGCGGGCTTCATCGTCCTCGCCGACCGCTACATCTTCACCGCGCTGGCGCGCGCGGGTGTCCGCGGGATCGACCGCACCTGGACGCGCAACCTGTACGGCTTCGCGATCGCCCCGCACCTCGTGTTCTACCTGAAGATCGACGAGCGCACGCTCATCCGCCGGGTGCTCGAATCGCGTGGCATGAACTTCTGGGAGTCCGGGATGGACCTGAAGCTGGCCGACGACATCCATGACAGCTTCCGCGCCTACCAGCGCTCGCTCCTGCGCGAGTACAACTCGATGGCGGACGAATTCGGCTTCCGCATCCTCGACGCCAAACGCAAGGTCGAGGCGATCCAGGAGGAGCTGCGGCGCCAGATAGGCGAGTTCCTCGCTGAAAGCGATTCCAGACCCATGTAACCGCACGATCCCCGAGGCACGGCCGAGGCACGAGGCCCGAGGCCCAGCCCGAGGCACGAGGCCCGAGGCCCAGCCCGAGGCACAAGGCACGAGGCCCGAGGCACGTCCCAGTTACACGGATTTAACAAGTGTGAAATGACTGCGTAATCTTCCGGCGCTACTGTCGCCGGCATGATACGCATCCAGCGTCTCGCTCTGTGTGTGCCCGTTGGGCTTCTCGCGGCCGCGTGCGGGGGCGGCGGCCCCGCCTCCGACCAGGCCGCCACGACCGCGGCGGTTATCAAGGTCGACGGGTCCAGCACGGTCTTCCCCATTACCGAGGCAGTCGCCGAGGAATTCCAGAAGGCGAGACAGGACGCCAGGGTGCCGGTTGGCACCTCCGGCACCGGCGGCGGCTTCCAGAAGTTCTGCCGCGGCGAGACCGACATCTCCGACGCCTCGAGGCCGATCAGCGCGATAGAGATCGAGGCCTGCGGGAAGAGCGGGATCGAGTTCGTCGAGCTGCCGATCGCCTACGACGGCCTCGTAGTCGTCGTTCACCCCAAGAACACATGGGCCCAATCCATGACGGTGGCCGAGCTGAAGAAGCTCTGGGAGCCGGCGGCCACTGGCAAAGTTGCGCGCTGGAGCCACGTCCGCGACGGGTGGCCGGACCGCGAGATTCACCTGTTCGGCGCGGGCGTGGACTCGGGGACGTTCGACTACTTCACCGAGGCGATCGTCGGCAAGGCGAAGCAGAGCCGCGGCGACTACACGTCGAGCGAAGACGACAACGTCCTCGTGCAGGGGATCGCCGGCGACGAGCTGGCGCTCGGCTACTTCGGCCTGGCGTATTACGACCAGAACAAGGACAAGCTGAAGCTCGTCGCCATCGACGACGGCAAGCCGGACAACGGCGCGGGACCGATCGCGCCGTCGCAGGAGACCGTCCGTGGCGGGACCTACCGCCCGCTGTCGCGCCCGCTCTTTATTTACGTGAGCACGACGGCGCTCGTCCGCCCCGAAGTCAAGGCGTTCGTCGACTTCTATCTGAGCAAGGGCCCGGCCCTCGCACGTGAGGTCGGCTACGTGCCGCTCAGCGCGCGGGAGGAGCAGCTCGTCCGCGACCGGTACGCGGCCGGCACAAAGGGGACGATGTATGCGGGCGCCAAGCCGGGGCAGCCACTCGAGTCGCTGCTCGCGCCGGTGCAGCCGTAAGCGGCGGGCATGACCCGGTCGCTCCTCGAGCGCGTCATCGAGCGCGCGCTGTTCCTCTCGGCGGCGCTGTCGATCTTCGTGACCGCCGGCATCATCGCCGTCCTCCTGACCGAGACCCTCGCGTTCCTGAGGGAGGTCCCGATCACCGAGTTCCTGTTCGGCACCGTTTGGACTCCCCTGTTCTCTGACGGACGGTTCGGCGTCCTGCCGCTCGTCGCCGGCACGATCGTCGTCTCGACGATCGCGATGGCAGTGGCGCTGCCGGGCGGGCTGCTGGTGGCGATTTACCTGAGCGAGTACGCGCGCCCCGGCGTCAGGCGCACGCTCAAACCGATCCTCGAGATCCTGGCCGGCGTCCCGACCGTTGTCTACGGCTACTTCGCGCTGCTGTTCGTGACTCCCATCCTGCAACGGTTCATCCCCGGCCTCGCGGGCTTCAACGCACTCGGCCCCGGCATCGTGATGGGCATCATGATCCTGCCGCTCGTCTCGTCGCTCAGCGAGGACGCGCTCGGCGCCGTGCCCAGCGGACTGCGCGAAGGGGCGTTCGCGCTCGGCGCCACGCGGCTCCAGACATCGCTCCAGGTCGTCGTCCCGGCGGCGTTCTCCGGGATATCGGCCGCCGCGATTCTTGCGGTCTCGCGGGCGATCGGAGAGACGATGATCGTGGCCATCGCCTCCGGCCAGCAGCCGCGGCTGACCGCAAACCCGCTCGTGCCGATTGAAACGATGACCGCGTATATCGTCCAGGTGAGCATGGGCGACACGCCGGCCGGGACGCTCGAGTACCGCACGATCTTTGCCGTCGGCATGCTGCTGTTCCTCGCCACGTTCGGGCTCAATCTCTTCAGCAACTGGCTGCGGGAACGCTTCCGCGAGGAGTACGTCTGAACCGCTATCTCGCCGATCGCGCGTTCGCGGCGCTGGGTCTGCTCGGGCTGCTGGCGGCGCTGACGGCGCTCGCCGCGCTGCTCATCGACGTGCTCGCCGACGGCCTGCCCCGCCTCTCCTGGCAGTTCCTCACCAGCTACCCGTCGCGGTTCCCGGAGTCGGCCGGGATCCTGCCCGCACTCGTCGGCAGCTTCTACGTCATCATTCTCACGGCGCTCATGGCGGTTCCGGTGGGCGTCGCCGCGGCGGTGTATCTGGAGGAGTACGGCGCGCGGGGGCGGCTCGGGCGCATCATCGAGATCAACATTGCGAACCTGGCCGGCGTCCCGTCGATCGTCTACGGCCTGCTGGGCCTCGGGCTGTTCGTGCGCGCCATGGCCCTCGGGCGAAGCGTGGTCGCGGGTGCCGCGACGCTGGCGCTGCTCGTGCTGCCGGTCGTCATCCTGGCGACGCGCGAGGCGCTGCGCGCGGTGCCGAAGTCGCTGCGCGAGGGTTCGTATGCCCTCGGCGCGACCAAGTGGCAAACGACGCGGCACCAGGTGCTCCCGGCGGCGCTGGCGGGAATCCTGACCGGCGTCATCCTGGCGCTGTCGCGCGCGATCGGCGAGACCGCGCCGCTCATCATGATCGGCGCGGTCGCGTACGTGCGATTCATTCCCGATTCTCCTCGGTCGCCGTTCACGGTCCTGCCGATCCAGATCTTCAACTGGGTGTCGCGCCCGCAGGCCGGCTTCGCAGCAAACGCGGCGGCGGGCATCCTGGTGCTCCTCGTACTGCTGGTGGCCATGAACGGGGTGGCGGTCCTCATCCGCGATCGGTACCAGAGGCGGCGGATGGCATGAGCGACGTGAAGATCGCCGCCGAGCGCGTCAATTTCTACTACGGCGCGAAGCGCGCGCTCCACGATATCTCCGTCGCCATTCGTCCGCACGTCGTCACCGCCTTCATCGGCCCGTCAGGCTGCGGCAAGAGCACGTTCCTCCGGACGCTCAACCGCATGAACGATCTGATTCCCGAGACGCGGCTCGAGGGATCGATCCGGATCGACGGGAAGGACATCTACGCGCCGTCGGTGGACGTCGTCGCGCTGCGGCGGCGCGTCGGGATGGTATTCCAGAAGTCGAACCCGTTCCCGAAGACGATCTTCGAGAACGTCGCGTACGGGCTGAAGATCAACCGAATCGCGAACGGCCGGTCCGACCTCGCCGAGCGCGTCGAGGAGAGCCTGAAGGCGGCGGCGCTCTGGGACGAGGTCAAGGACCGGCTGCACGAGCCCGCGCTGTCGCTCTCGGGCGGCCAGCAGCAGCGACTCTGCATCGCGCGCGCCCTGGCGATCAAGCCGGATATCGTGTTGATGGACGAGCCCGCCTCGGCGCTCGACCCAATCGCCACGCAGCGCATCGGAGAGCTGATCTACCAGCTCAAGGACAAGTACACGATCGTCATCGTCACGCATAATATGCAGCAGGCCGCGCGCGTGTCCGACTTCACGGCGTTCTTCTGGCTGGGACGGATGGTCGAGTACAACGAAACGCGAAAGATTTTCACCGCGCCGGCCGAGAAGCTGACGGAGGATTACGTGACGGGACGGTTTGGCTAACCTATGGAACGAGCAACCCCACACTTCCACGAAGAGCTCGACGCCCTCAAGGCGCGGCTGCTCGAGATGGGCGGCTTGGCCGAGGAGCGGGTCCGCCTGTCGATTCAGGCGCTCGTTGAACGCGACGCCGAGCTCGTCGACGACGTGCTCGCGGGGGACGACCCGATCAACCGTCTGCACATCGAGATCGATCAGCGAGGCTTCACGCTCGTGGCGCTTCACCAGCCGGTGGCGGCCGACCTGCGGATGATCGTGTCGGCCATCAAGATCAACACCGACCTCGAGCGGATCGGCGACCTGGCGGTGAACATCGCCGAGGCCGCACGGCGCTACCTGAAACATCCGCCGGTGAAACCGCTCATCGACATTCCGCAGATGGCATCGATCGCCCAGGCGATGCTGCGTGACGCGCTTGACGCGTTCGTCCGGCGCGACCCGGCGCTGGCGCAGGCGGTGCTCGACCGCGACGACCGACTGGACGGACTCAAGACGCAGGTCTTCCGCGAGCTGCTCACCTACATGCTGCAGGACCACGCCACGATCGAGCCTGGGCTCGACCTCATCCTCGTCTCCCGGCACCTCGAGCGGATCGGCGACCACGCCACGAACATCGCGGAAGACGTCATCTTCATGGTGTCCGCGAAGGACGTCCGGCACCAGGCGGTCGACGACCACCCTTGAGCGAAGTGTACTGGGGTGCACTCGGGTGCATTGGGGACCGCTCCGGTGCGGCACCGCACCCGAGCGCACTCCGTGCACCCAAGTGCACCTCGTGCCCCTTCAGTTAGAATCGAAGGGTGCCGGACGAGCCGGTCTGCGTCCACTGCAGGCGCGCCCCCGCGGACCCCGCCTGGCGGCCCTTCTGCAGCGAGCGCTGCCGGCTGGCGGACCTGGGCAAATGGCTGTCGGGCGACTATCGCGTCGCCGGCGACCCGCTCGCCCCGGACAGCGAGGCGGACGACGACGACGAAGGAATGCAAGACTAGGCACCAGGCACTAGGGACTAGGCACTCTAAAGATGGCTGATACGCTGGCGATCACGGACAACCGCACCGGGAAGACCTACGAGATCCCGATACAGGATGGCGCGATTCGCGCGATGGACCTGCGCCAGATTAAGACGGTGCCGGAAGACTTCGGGCTCATTACCTACGACCCAGCGTTCCAGAACACCGCCGCCTGCCGCAGCCAGATCACCTACATAGACGGCGACAAGGGGGTGCTGCTCTACCGCGGCTACCCCATCGAGCAGCTCGCCGAGCACAGCGACTTCCTGGAAACCGCGTACCTGATTCTCTTCGGCGAGCTGCCGACGACGACCGACGTGCAGGCCTGGATTAAGGAAGTCACTCTCCACACGATGCTCCACGAGAACATCAAGAAGTTCATGGAGGGCTTTCAGTACGACGCGCACCCGATGGGGATCTTCCTCAGCACGGTCGGCGCGCTCTCGACCTTTTACCCAGACGCCAAGGAGATCTTCTCGGCCGAGTCGCGCCGGGTGCAGATGGTGCGGCTGATTGCGAAGGTGCCGAGCATCGCGGCCTACGCCTTCCGGCACAGCATCGGCCGCCCCTACGTGCTCCCGGACAACGATCTGAGCTTCTCGGGCAACTTCCTGAACATGCTGTTCAAGATGACCGAGATCAAGTACCAGCCGAACCCGGTCCTCGAGCGCGCGCTCGACGTGCTCTTCATCCTCCACGCCGACGACTAGCAGAATTGCTCGACCCACGCGATGCGCGGGATCGGCAGCTCGCACGTCGATCCGTACTCGGCGCTCGCCGGCGCCGCCGCCGCGCTCTACGGCCCGCTGCACGGCGGCGCGAACGAGCAGGTGTTGCGCATGCTGCACGAGATCGGCTCGAAGAATCGCGTCCCGGAGTACGTGAAGCGGGCGAAGCAGGGCGAGTTCCGGCTGATGGGCTTCGGCCATCGCGTCTACAAGAACTACGACCCGCGCGCCCGCATCCTGAAGGAGATGGCCGACCAGGTGCTGGGCGTGACCGGCAGCAGCCCGCTGCTCGACCTGGCGATGGAGCTCGAACGCATCGCGCTCGAGGACGACTACTTCGTCACGCGCAAGCTCTACCCGAACGTCGACTTCTACTCCGGCATCATCTACGAGGCGATGGGCTTTCCCGTCGACATGTTCCCGGTGCTGTTCGCCAGCCCTCGCACGGCCGGCAGGCTCGCGCAGTGGCCGGAGATGCTGACCGATCCGGACCAGAAGTTCTCTGGGACGAGCGAGATCTACAC
>JBOGJB010000286.1:0-1793 GCA_050745085.1 Vicinamibacterales bacterium | reverse complement strand
GCGCGGCGACGGCGGCGTCTTCTCCGCCGCGCGCGCTGCTTTCTGGACATCGGTCAGAGTCTCGCCGCGCGCGGCGGTGCAGAGCCGATCGGTCGAGCCAGCGAGGTGTATCAGATGGAAGCCGATTGACGCCGCGATCCTCTACCGTTTGCAGCAACGCGAGCGCCGCCGGCTGCAGCGCGGCCGGCACGCCGGCGACCGGACCGTTCAGCCAGACATCCGGTTCGTAAGCCAATTCCTACTCCTTCAGGATTCTGAATCTGAATTCCGGCAATCAGTGGTCGACGGTGATGGTTTTCCAGCGTCCCTGGTGGAACCGGATGACCGACAGCACACAGCGGGTAAAGTGCCCGCAGACGATGGCCATCCAGACGCCGGTCGCGGTGAGCCGCCCCATCCCCTGAAGCGCGAAGCACAGGCCGAGCGGCACGCCGATCTGCGAGATCAGCGTGATCGCGAGCGGGCTGCGCGTGTCCCCCGTCCCCTGCAGGCCGCCGGTGTAGGTAAGCGCGACCGTGATGAAGAACCCCGACACAGCCAGAAACCTGAGCAGCTGCGTTCCGAGCCGGACGACGATCGGATCGTCGAGACCGAAAAAGCCGAGCAGCGTGCCGGGAATCGTGAGAAAGAGCGCGCCGACCACCGCGGCCATCATCAAACCGTGTCGGGCGGCCACCTGCACACCGCGCTCGGCGCGATCGGGGTGCCCCGCGCCGAGATTCTGGCCGGCGACCGCCGCCGCCGCTCCCATCAGGCCGACCGACGTCCAGGTAATCAGCGAGAAGAGCTCCGTGTAGCCCACCGCATACGCCGCCTGCGCCTCCGCGCTGTGCTCGAGCGAGCCGATGAAACGCAGCAGCATGACGCCCGCGACGTTCATCGCCACCCCCTGCATACCCGCCGGCAGGCCGAAACGGAAAAGCGATCGCAGGATGGTCCAGTCGGGCCCCCAACCCATCGAGCGCGGGAAGTGAATCACGACACGGTTCGAGAGGATGAGCCAGATCCCGACGAGCGAGACGATGCCGCTCGCAAGCGACGTGCCGATGGCCGCGCCGAGCGTGCCGAGCGCGGGAATCGGTCCCAGGCCGGGGATCAGGATCACGTTGAAGACGACGTTCAGCACCGTCATCCAGATGCCGAGCCTGAGCGGCGTGCGCGCATCGCCCGCCGCGCGCATCGCGCCGCCGAGCATAAAGAACAGCAGCAGGCCGATGCTGCAAAGGAACATGGTCCGCAGGAACGGCAGCGCCTGCGCCCGCACCGCGGGCGTCGCGTGCACGATCTCCAGCAGCCCCGGCGCCAGCATGTACCCGAGCGGCGCCATAATCGCGAGCGCGAGGAAGAGCGACGCGAGAAACGCCTGATACACAGCGCGATTGACTTTGTCCGGCTGGTTGGCGCCGGCGTAGCGCGCGACGAGCACGCCCATGCCGGTATAGAGCGACGCGATGAAGACGATGACGACGAGGAAGATCTGCCAGCTCACGCCGATCGCGGCGTTCGCTTCAAAGCCGACGAAGTGACCGACCATCGCGTGGTCGATGATCCCCTGCAGCCCGCCGATGGCGTTTTGCAGCACGGTGGGCCAGGCGATCTTCCAGACGGCTTTGGAGATGGGCCCTTCGACGATCGTGCGGTCGAACCTGGACGGGCGCGGCTGCGCTTCGGGCGGCTGTGCGCCCGGCGTCAACACGCCGGGCATGCCAGGCTCGGCCTGCGCGGCAGCGGGCGGCGCGGGTGAAACAGGGGGACCGGATGAGGGCACGGACGCGCGATCATACCATCCGGCC
>JBOGJB010000285.1:0-5724 GCA_050745085.1 Vicinamibacterales bacterium | reverse complement strand
GCTGAGGCCGGACGCTACGGGGAGGGGGTGGCGGCCGGACGCCCCGACGATGGGGCACCGCGTCGCCTGACATCGCACGAGTACGAGGCTGGCGCACCGCGTTGGAGCGCTGACGGTGCGCGCGTCTTCTACTCCCTCTGGACCCCGCACGGCTTTCCGGCGCTCATGAGCATCGCGCCGGGACAGTCGCCCGTGCGGCTGGCCAATCGCGCGGGCGGCGCGCGGACGGCCGTCACGCGCGACGCCGTCATCTTCGATCAGCTCGAATACGTGCGCAGCGTCGGGTTGCAGAGCGACCTGTACCGGCTCGACCTGGCGAATGGCGGCGTCCGGCGCCTGACCCACGGGGCGCGCGCGTCGGATCCAGACGTGTCGCCGGACGGCACGCGCGTGGCCTGCGTTGTCGAGGAGCGTGGGGCGACGGCGCTGGCGGTCCTCGATCTCGCGGATCCCTCCGGCCGGCCGCGGGTTGTCGCGCGCGGAGAGACCACGCAGTTCGGCGCGCCTCGCTGGTCGCCTGACGGCCGCGCGATTGCGGCGGAGCGGCGTCCGCTCGGCGGGCCGTTCGAGATCGTCGTCGTCGAGCTGGAGACCGACTCGACCGACGTTGTGGTCGGCGGACCCGGCCGCAACGCGGACCCCGAGTGGACGCGGGACGGGCGGTGGATTCTGTTCGCGTCCGATCGGAACGGTGGGCCGCTTCATCTGCATGCCGTCGAGCGCGCGTCGCGGCGCATCGTACGTGTGCCGACGATAGTGGGTGGCGCCCACGCGCCCGCCCTGTCGCCGGATGGCCGCACGGTCGCGTTCATCAGCTACACGCCGGACGGCTACGACATCTTCACGATCGATCTGCGGGCGCTCGACACCTTGCCCGAGGCACGAGGCACCCCCCAAGGCACGAGCGACGAGGCACCGCCCGAGGCACGAGGCACGAGGCCCGAGGCCCGAGGCAGGTGGCCCGAGGCACCGTACAGTCCGTGGCGCAGCGTGTATCCCCGTTACTGGACCCCCATCATTGAGGAAGACAACGGTCAGATCGAAGCAGGCGCGGCGACGACGGGCGCGGACGCACTCGGCCGGCACACGTACGCCGCGGCCGCCACGTGGGGATCGGCGGGCGCGCATCCCGACTGGCAGGCGGGTTATGCGTACGATCGCTGGCGTCCGACGCTGTTCGTCGCGGCCTCGGACGATCGATCGCGGTTTCAGAGCGCAAACTACCGAGACCGTACCTTCGATGGCGGGGCGTTCGTGCGCTTCCGACGGGTGCTTCGGCTGCAGACGCTGACGACCTCGCTGCACGCCTCGGCGGAGGTTCGCGACTGCGCGGTGGGAGCCGCTTGCGAGCAGCCCGGACGGACAGAGGTCGATCGGCGGGCAGTGCGCGGCGGATGGTCGCTCACGACCGCGCGAAGCTACGGCTACTCGATCAGCGCCGAGGATGGCTTCACGGTGGCCGCCGCCGTCGAAGCGACCCGCGAAGCCCTCGGCTCGAGCGGCGACGCAACGACGGTGACGGCGCAGGTGCGCGGATTCCCTGGCGTCGGGCCGCGTCACGGCGTGCTGGCCGTGCGCGCCGCGGGCGCGGCGTCCTGGGGCAATCGATCGGTCGTGCGCCAGTTCGGGGCGGGCGGACCCGCGGCGGAAGTGCCGGGCCGGTTCGGGCGCGACGCGATCGGACTCCTGCGGGGGTACGACGAGGACGCCGTCGTCGGCTCGCGCGCGGCGGTGGTCAACGTCGATCTCCGGTTGCCGCTGGCCTACATCGAGCGTGGCGCCGGGCGGTGGCCGTTCTTCCTCAAGGCGTTCCATGCGGCGGCGTTCGTGGACGCCGGTCACGCCTGGGAGCGCCGGTTCGATCCCGATGACGTGAAGATCACCTTCGGCGCCGAGCTGTCGATGGACACCGTCGTCGGGTTCAGCCTGCCGCTGACGTTTGCCGCGGGCGTCGCGTGGCGGCACGACGGCAGCGGCCGTCTGCCGGAAGGTGCGGCGGTGTTCGGTCGCATCGGCCGGGCTTTCTGAGAACTGAGGACTGAAGAACTGAGGACTGAGAACTATAATCCCTCCGTGTCGAAGAAATCGCGCTTTCTCACGACGCCGGTCGAACCGTTTCTTGTGGACGCCGGCCTGACCGCTGACGAGGTGCTCCGGCGCATGGAGCGAATCTCGTTTCAGGGCCGGAACCTCGCCACCGCGCACCGCATCTGGCAGAAGATGCTCGACGGGGACACGATTATCTTTCTCGGCGTCGCCGGCGCCCTCAGCGCGGGCGGGCTGCGGATGATCGTCGCGCACCTGATCGCCCGCCGGTATATTGACTGCCTCGTCTCGACCGGCGCGAACCTCTACCACGACCTGCACGAGACGCGCGGACGTCGGCACTTCGTGGGCTCGCCGCGCGAAGACGACGCGGCGCTCGCTGAAGCGAGGATCGATCGCGTCTACGACACCTACGCGGACGAAGAGGAATTCATCGACAACGACGAGTGGATCGCCGCCTTCGCGCAGACGCTCGAGCCGCGGGCGTACACGTCGCGCGAGTTCCTGAACCGGCTCGGCGGGCATCTCTGGAAGGAGACGGGGCGCGAGGGGATCCTGACCGCCGCGCACCAGGCGAACGTGCCCATCTTCTGCCCGGCCCTCGCGGATTCGTCGATCGGGATGGGCCTGTCGCAGGCGCGCCATCGGGACCAGGGCACCGGGCAGATCGACATCATCGGCGACATCATCGAGTCAGCCAACATCGTCATCCGGCGCCCGCACACTGCCTCGATCGTCCTCGGCGGCGGCACGCCGAAGAACTTCATCAACCAGGCGAGCGTCCAGGCGGAGTTCTACGACGATCGCATCACCGGCCATCGCTTCGCGTTCCAGATCGTGACCGACGTGCCGCACTTCGGCGGCGCGTCCGGGTCGAGCCTGGACGAAGCGAAGAGCTGGGGCAAGCTCGCCGAGAACGCCGAACAGGTGACGGTGCACGCCGACGCCACCGTTGCGCTGCCGCTGCTCGTCAGCGCGCTCGCGACGACGGCCGGGGAGCGGCTGGAGAAGCGACCCCGTCCGGCGTTCGACGTCAGCGGCCGGGTCATCTCGGTGGACGGCCGACCGTTGCCTGCCGGCAGGTACGAGGAGCGTGCGTGAAGGTGAAGTACGACTACACGGATCCCATGATGTTCGGCGGACCGCTGCCGACGGCCCCGTCGTTCGACACCGCGACAGCCGTCATTCTCCCCGTTCCGTTCGATCGCACCACGTCGTACGTGCCGGGCACGCGCAACGGCCCGCGCGAGATCATCCAGGCCTCGACGCACATGGAAGTGTGGGATGAAGAGGCCGGCGCCGACGTGCACAGCGCCGGCGCGATCTTCACGCTGCCCGAGATGGAGCTCCCGTTCGGCGAGATGGCGCCGGTGATGGACGAGCTGACGCGCGTCGCAGGCGAGATCCTCGGCGCGGGCAAGTTCCTCGTGACGCTTGGCGGCGAGCACTCCCTTACGCCGCCGATCGTCGCCGCCGCCGCCGCGCGTCATCGCGGACTGTCGGTGCTGCAGATCGACGCGCACGCCGACCTCCGCGACGAGTACATGGGCACGCCGTTCAATCACGCGTGCGCCATGCGCCGGACGCTCGAGCACGCCCCGGTGACTCAGGTCGGCATCCGCAGCATGTCGACGGAGGAGGCGCAGGCGGTCGGACAATTGAAGACGCGCATCTTCTACGACTTCGACATGCGCCGCGATCCGGCCTGGGTCGACCGGGTGGTCGACAGCCTTGCCGACAGGGTCTACGTCACCATTGACGCCGACGGCCTCGACCCGGCGATCATGCCGGCCGTGGGGACTCCTGAACCGGGCGGTCTCTCCTGGTATGAGGCGCTCGCCCTCCTGAAGGCGGTATTCACCCGCCGGCAGGTCGTCGCCTGCGACCTCGTCGAGCTGTGCCCCCTCCCGGGTCTGATGGCCCCTAACTTCCTCTGCGCGAAGCTCGTGTACAAGATGCTGACCTATCAGCTCTCCCGGTAGGGGATAAGGGGGTATCCACCGCTCCTGTATACGCGGTATACTGTCGGCCTTTCATGGCCATGACGATCGGCGGCCCGCCGGACCAGCGGCCTGCGCTCGCCCAGGCACGCGAGGCGCTTGAACGAGGCGAAGGGGCCCAGGCGGCCACGCTGCTCAACCGCGCGCTCCGCGAGCCGGGTCTCACGCGCGAGGATTCGCTTCTGCTCCGCTGCGCGCTCGCCGAGGCCTGGCTCCTCCAGGATGAGCTGAAGCATGCCGCCGACGCCCTCGGCCGCCCGCCAGACGAGTTGCGCGAGCGGATCGAGCCGGCGCGGATCTCCGCCCTGTGGCGCCTGCACGGTCGCATCACCGCCGCGCGCGGCGAGCCGTCGCGCGCGATTGCGCAGCTCGGCAAGGCCCTTAAGGCCGCCGAGCGCGCGCACGACTCACAGGCGATCGGCCTTGCCCACTACGAGCTCGGACTCTGCTATCGGCGCGTCGGCGACACCGCGATCGTCCGCGAGCATCTGAACAAGGCAGCCTCCGCGCTCCACGCCGCCGGAGACCGCCGCCATCTTGCGCTCGTCCACTCGCTCTCCGGCGTGATCCTCGCCACCCAGGACGGCCGCATCGACGAAGCGATGTCGGCGTTGCGCCGGGCGGAGCGGCTCGCTGCCCTCGCGCGCGCCAACGATGTCGTCGCGATCGTGTGCAACAACCAGGCGAACGTGGCGCTGCTGCAGAACCGTTACGAGCAGGCGCTTGCGCTCGCCGAGCGCAGCGTGTCGCTGCAGGCCGAGACCGGATCGCCGCATGGGCTCGGCGTCTCGCTCGCGTCGCTCGGGCAGATCTGCGTGCGAGGGGGCAAGCTGGAGCGCGCTGAGCAGGTGTTGCGCCGGGCGCTCGACGTGCGCAGCGCGGTCCAGTTCCTTCGCGAGACCCGCGGTGCGGTTTACGACACGCTCACGCAGATCCACCTGATCCGTGGCGAATACCACCTCGCGAATACGTGCCTGATGCAGGCGCGCGACGCCTACGGGGAGTACGGCACCCAGACGAGCAAGTGGTACGAGTGGTCGATCCGCGTGCTCGAGGCGCGCCTCGCACTGCGCCGGGGCCGCCTGGACGAGGCGCTGGCGCTGGCGACCGAGACCGCGCAGTCCCCCGCCGCGCCGCCCGCTGACGCCCTGCAGGCTGCGCTGATCGCGAGCGAGGCGGTGCTGGTCGCGGGACGCGTGACCGAGGCGGCCGAGCGGATCGCCGCGCTCGGCCACCGGCTCCAGCCTGCCGGCATGCCCAGCCTCTGGGGTGAATACCTCCGCCTGCGCGGGCGATTGCACGCGCGCGAGGGACGCACGACCGAGGCGTACCACGACCTCGGACAGAGCGTCAGCGTGTTTGAGCTGTTCGGCGAGCGATACGAGGCGGGACTGAGCTACCTGGCCCTGGGGGAGCTGGCGGCGGACGCGGGGGCACGGTCCCGCGCGACGCGCTATCTCGCCGACGCCGCCGCGTCATTCGAGGCGCTCGGCGCGGGTCCGGATCTCGCGGCCGCGCGCGCCGCACTCGCCCGGGTGCCGGTCGCCGGCACCGGCGAATACATCGGTCCGCAGGTCGACGGCGACGACGTTATCGTCCGGAGGCTGGTGGACGCGGCGGCCGTGCCCGATCTGCTCGGCCGCGAAGCGGCGTCTGCGATGGTCGAGTCCTGCGACGC
>JBOGJB010000284.1:0-2064 GCA_050745085.1 Vicinamibacterales bacterium | reverse complement strand
CGCGCGCCGAGCGCCATGCGGACGCCAATTTCAGCGGTGCGCGCGCTCACGCTGTGGCTCGTCACGCCGTAGACGCCGACACCTGCCAGCGCCAGCGCCACCAGCGCGAAGAGCGTGAGCAGCAGCGTCGCGAAACGCGGCGCCGCGACCGACGCCTCAACCACCTGCTCCATCGTCGTCAGACCGAAGACGGCGAGCGCGGGATCGAGATCGCGGATCGTCCGCCGCGCCGCGTCGGCGAGGTCCTCGGGGCGCCCCGCGGTCCGGAGGACGAACGCCTGCCGAGCCCAGGTGAACTGCATCACCGGCATGTAGGCGCCGGCAGCCGGAACGACGCTGAGCGAATCGTGGCGCTCGTCGTTAACGACGCCGATGATCTTCCGCGGGGTGCTGGTGTTCATCCCGACGCGGATGACGCGTCCGACCGGGCTCGTGCCGGAAAAGTACCGCTGCGCCAGCGTCTCATTGACGATCACGACCGGTTCGGCACCGGCGCGATCGCGCATCTCGAACGTGCGCCCGTCCAGCACGCGGAACCGCATCGCCTCGAAGTAGCCAGGGCCGGCGATGCTGATGTGCATTTGCGGAGACCGGCCGGCCGGAAACGCCGGCGCTCCCTCGATCGAGAAGGAGGTCCCTTGCCGATCGTCGACGAGAGGCAGCGAATCGATCGTACCGGCGGCCTCGACGCCCGGCAGGGCGCGGAGTCGCGTGAGCGCCTGCTCGAGGAACGCGGCGCGCCCTTCGGGAGTGTATCGCCCGCCCGGCAGCGTCACGCGGAACGAGAGCACGCGGTCGGGCCGGAATCCGGGGTCGACCCCGCGAAGCCGCAGAAAGCTCTCGCCGAGGAGCACGGCGACCACGACGACGACCACAGCGATCGCCGCTTCGCCGGCAATCAAGGCGCTTTGCACGCGACGCGTTCCGGGTCCGCCCGTCGACGATCGCTCGCGCAGGCCGTCCAGCGTCCGCAGGCGCGCGGCGTTGAGAATGGGCGCGCTGCCCGCGAGGACGGCGGCGACGATCGCGCAGGCAAGTGCGGCCGCAAGGGCCCGCCAGTCCATGCTCACTTCGTCGAGACGAGGCACGCTCGTGGGACCGAGCCGCGTGATGACCCTGACGCCCCAGGCGGCCAGCAGCACGCCCGCGCCGCCTCCGGCGAGCGCGAGCGCGAGAGACTCTGTGAAGAGCTGTCGCGCGAGCCGCCGCCGACCCGCGCCGAGCGCCGAGCGCACGGCGATCTCGCGGCGGCGGTCGATGCTGCGCGCCAGGAGCAGATGGGCCACGTTCGCGCAGGCCAGAAGAAGCACCAGGCCGACGGCGGCCAGAAGCACGTACAGCGCCGGACGCGTGTCTCCCGTGATCTCGTCTGCGAGAGGCACCACCGTCGCACCCCATCCCATGTTCGAGTCCGGGTACTGGCGTTCCAGTCGCGCGGCCACGACGGCCATCTCCTCGCGTGCGCGCGCCACGGTTGTTCCGGGCGCGAGCCGCGCGATGACGGTCAGGAAGTGCGCGCCGCGCTGGTAGGAGAACTCCTTCTCCCGGAGCGGGATCCAGATGTCGGCCGGCTCGGGCAGCTTGATCGCCTCGAACGACACGGGCGGCGGAAACTGGAAATCGGGCGGCATCACGCCGACGACCTCGACCGTCCGGCCCCCGAGCTGCAGCGCGCGCCCGACGATGGACGGGTCGCGCCCGAACCTCCGCCGCCACAAGCCGTCGGAGAGAATGACCGTGGGCGTCGAGGCCGCCTGCTCGTCGGCGCGTGTGAACCCGCGGCCGATCGCGGACCGGACGCCCAGAAGATCGAAGAGAGATCCCGTCACCCGGCCGGCCGCAAGCTGCTCAGCCTCCCGATCGGCGTCCCCTGCGAGCGTGAAGCTCGCCGGGGCGAACGCCGCGATGTCGGCGAAGGACTGCGCCTGGCGGCGCCAGTCGTCCAGGTTGGGCGGCGCAACCGACATCAGCGGCACCCCGCGGACCTCGTTCGTCTCCCAGACGACCACGAGGCGATCGGGATCGGCGAATCGCAGCGGCTTGAGGAGTACTGCGTAGGCGACG
>JBOGJB010000283.1:0-2171 GCA_050745085.1 Vicinamibacterales bacterium | reverse complement strand
GTCCTCCGCGTGTTCTTCGTCAGCAGTTTCATCGGCACGTTCTTGCCGAGCGTGGGCGCGGACGCGGTCCGCGCGGTAAGCCTCGCGCGGCATGAAGTCAGCGCGGCCGACGCCACCGCGTCGGTTGTGATGGACCGGTTGCTCGGGGTGCTGTCGCTCCTCCTGGTGGCGTGCGCGAGTTTGTGGGGAGCCGACGCGGCGCGACGCGACGCCGGCGTGCTTGCCACGCTGGTGCTGGCAGGGGCGGCCTGCGCGATCGCCGCATTGGTCCTGTTCAACGACGCGGCGGCGGGCACGTTCGCGCGCCTGATCGGCGCGCTGCCCGGCACGCGCGTGCGTCACACGACGGGTCGCCTGCTCGAGGCGATGCGCCGCTACCGCCACGTGCGGGCGGCGCTGGTCAACGTGACGCTCGGCTCCATAGGCGTGCAGGTCCTGCGCATCGTCCAGGCCTACTGCCTCGGGATGAGTCTCGGAATCGCCGCTCCCCTGTCGGTCTATTTCGCGCTGATTCCGATCGTCCTGCTCGTCATGCTCGTGCCGGTGACCATCTACGGGCTCGGGACAAGCCAGCTCGCCTTTGTCTGGCTCTTCGGGACGGCCGGCGTCGCCGAGCCGCAGGCGTTCGCGCTGTCGGTGCTGTTCATCGCGCTCGGGGCGGTCGGCAACCTGCCTGGCGGGTTGATCTACGCGCTCGGGCGGGGCGCGCGCGCTCCTATCGCAGGAACGCGGGCATGAGGGGCTGCGTCGTCGTCGGCGGTTCGAAGTACCGGCTGTCGCAGAGCCACCACTGTCTCGTCGACTGCTCGTAGATCCCTGTGATCACCGAATCGCCGCGCGAGCGCCGCAGTGCCCCCGTGGTCTTTGAGATCGAAATCCAGTCCACGGCCGTGAGCACGAGCGCGCAGCTCTGAGGACCGGTCGGCGCCGTGCATTCCACCCAGCCGGAGTTCAACACCACTTCGTCGATGCGGTGTTTGTCGCTGATCATGGTGTAGTCCCTCCGGTTGTTTTGAATGTCTTCGAGCTCGGATTGCTTGCCGATCCGGCAGGTATCCGTGAAGTTCCGCACGCAGAACTCCGCTGACTTGGTCGAGTCCGAAAAATCAGTGAAAAAGGTCTCGGCGAGCTGACGCATCTCGCGGATGCCGTCGTTGACCCGGATGAGCGGAGTCGTGCTCGTCGCGCTCAACATCAGGTCGCGCACGGTCACCCTGATGGCGTAGTCGCTTGGAACGGGGCCGTCGATCGGCGCGCGCCAGCGCACGATGCGTCCCGCGCCCGTGAAGGTCCCGCCCGCCGGCTCCGCCGTCCACACGTATTGCAGCTGATCGGCCGGCGTCTCCGCATCGTCGGCGACGGCGGTGACTTCGACTTCCTGCCCGGCGTCGACCTGCGTTCGGTTCGGCGTCACGCCGCGAATCACCGGCGCGGTGTTGGGCGGCGGAGGAGGCGGTGGCTGGACCGGGTTGCCGCCGCACTGCGCCAACGCGGCACACCCCGCCGCCAGCAACGCCGCGATCGCCTGCCGTCCGATATCAGAACCTTCGGGGAGCTTCATTTCGAGAGTTCGTACAGTTCTATGGTGTCGGCTCTCGCGATCAGGCGCAACCGGGATTGAAACGTGTGCAGCCGCCCCCTGACATCGGTCGCGTGCTCGGCCGAGTAACGCGGGTAATGGACGATGACGTAGCGCGTCTGCCGCTCGTCCAGGGCCCTGAACGCCTCGGGGCTGGGGAACGTCTGCAGGGTTGACGCAAGCTCGTAGAAGTCCGGCGGGAAGTTGTCGCTGTACCCGTTCACGAGCGGCTGCCAGTGGTACGTCGAGAAGAGCATGTAGAGCGCGTTGAACTCCACCTGGCGGCCGCCGTAGAACGGGAACTCCGCGACGGCGCCGCGGGGCTGGCTGGCCAGAAACCGGTAGACCACGGGCACGGCGGGCATGCGATCCAACTGAAGCGGGATGACGGCCAGCTCCGCGGCGACCAGGAGCGGCGCGGCGGCCACGCCGATCCGCCATCCTCCGCCGCGTCGGCTCAACCGATCGATCGCGATCGCCATGAGCATCGCGAGACCCAGCGATACCGCGATCCCGAAGCGTGAGGGCGCGCGCAGGAAACTGAAAACAGGGACCGCGCGGTAGAGGACGGTGTAAAGGCCACCGCCAGGAC
>JBOGJB010000282.1:0-10413 GCA_050745085.1 Vicinamibacterales bacterium | reverse complement strand
GCCCAGCTCCGGCCCGGCACCAGCTGGCCGGTGCGGCGCGCGTCGGGGCTCGCGTGCACGTCGAAGTTCTCTTTCCGGAGCCGCAGGACCTCCTGCAGCCGCGCCTGATCTTCGCGCGCGCGCGGCTCCCGCCCACTGTCGGCGAAGTGCGCCTGCAGGAGCTCGCCGAGCGCGCCGTTTCGCGGCCCGAGCTCGGGCGCGAGCGAGAACCAGGTGAAGGCTCCCTCGCGGCTCTCAGTCACGAGCCCCGCCTCCTCGAGGAGGCCGAGGTGCCGCGACACGCCGGACTGGGCGATGCCGAGGACCGTGGTCAGCTCCGACACGTTCAGCCGCTCCGAGGCGAGCAGCCGCAGGATGCGGAGCCTGGCCCCGTCGCCCAGCAGGCGGAAGAGGGCCGGGAGCGATTCCATATCTATGAATCTATATCAGTTGATGTCTCTTGGCAAATGGCTGGCCGCGGATCGGCGCGGATGCCCCTTCGCGCGATGACGCGTTTCGGCTTCCTCGATCGAGTGGGACTGGGTGATCCGCGCGTCGGCTTTCGCGAGCCTCGCCAGCTCGCGGTAGTGCCGGTGAAGCAGCCGCAGATCTTCCTCGTCCAGATCTTCGACGTCGATCAGTCGATTACTGGCGCCCTTCATCGCCGCCACCAGCTCGTTGAGCTTGAGCTGCAGCGCCAGCCCGTCCTTGTTCTGCGATCGTTGAATCAGGAAGACCATCAGGAAGGTCGCGATGGTCGTGCCGGTGTTGATGACGAGCTGCCACGTGTCCGAGAATCCGAAGAGCGGGCCGGTCGCCGCCCAGATGATCACGACGCCGAGCGCCACGGCGAACCCCCAGGATCCGCCGGTCCACCCGGTCACCCAGCTCGAGAGCCGCTCGAGACGGTGGCCGATCCCTGTATGCCGTGCCACGCGACCTCCTTCCGCCTAGCGACGCGCGACCGGCGGCCGGTAGGCGTCGAGGTTCTCCGGCTTCCACGCGATCACGCGCTCCTCTTCCGCGCTCATGTAGCAGGTCATGAGCAGCTCAGTGACGTCGCGCCCCGCGTGGAAGTTTACCTCGGGCTGGACGCCGTCCAGAAAGCACCGCGTGAAGAATCGGTTCTCGGCTTCGTAGCCGTACTCGCCATACTCGTTCCCCACCAGCGGCATGAGCCCCTGCTCCGCGTTCTGCTTCTCGACCAGATCCTCTCCCTCGGGCCCTTGCAGGCGGCGCGAGAAGAAGACCTTCGTCGAGCTGTCGAGCGTGCTGACCGACATCGAGTACTCCGGTCCGAGCAGTTCCATCGTCAGCCGCAGGCCGGCGCCGACGAAGCTCCAGGACGTTGTCGCTTCCACCACGAGTGGCGTGCCCTCCTCATCAACGTAGGTCACGCTCGCGCGCGCGAAATCCTCGGCCGGGTGGCGCCGGTAGTCGACCTCGGGGCTCATCGCCTCGCGCAGGCGCGCCGCGTACTCCGGACGGGACCACTTGAGCGTCGCGACCTGCGCCGATATCTTCACCGGCCTGATGCTGCTCCGCGCCGCGCCCGGCTTCGTCAGGAGGTACCGCCCGACCTCGAGGCTGTGGCACATCATGTCGCTAAGCACGCCGCCGCCCTGAAGATCGCCGCGCCAGAACCACGGCATGTGCGGCCCGCTGTGCTCCTCTGCGGCGCGGGCAAGATAGGGACGGCCGGCGTGCGCTGCGCCGCGCGCCCAGACGATCGCCTTGCCGCGCTCGAGGCCGGGCAGGAAGAGCTGGTTCTCCAGGTACCCGTGCAGTAGGCCGGTCTTCTCGACGAGATCCACCATGCGGCCCGCCTCGGCGGCGTCGCGTGCCAGCGGCTTCTCGCAGGCGATGCCGACGAGCTTCGCGCCCCCGGCCAGCGCGGCCACGATGCGCTCCATGTTCTCCACGCGCGCGTAGTTCGGCCCGCAGATCCAGATGCAGTCGATGTCCGGATCGGCCACCATCGCCTCGATCGACGCGAACGGCCGCGCGTCGCCGGTGCGCAGCGAGCGCGCGAGCGCCGCCGTGTCTTGCGCGTGCCGCGGATTCGGGCTCCAGATGCCTCGGATGTCGGCGTCGCGCACCGCCTCCCACGAGCGGATGTGGAACCGCGTCATGAAGCCGCTGCCGATGAAGCCGACGCCGAGTCTCCGAGTTGTCATGCGCGGAACTATAAAGAAGCCCGTGATCTGCGTCCATCTGCGTTAACCTGCGGCCCATGACGCCGTCCTTCTTTGTTGCGGATCCGCCCGTCCGGGGCGCCGTGGTCCTCGCCCACGGCGCCGGCGCCGGCCAGCGGCATCCGTTCATGACGACCATGGCGCAGGGCCTCGCGCGCCGCGGGCTGCACGTCCTCACGTTCGACTTTCCGTACATGGAGGCGCGCCGGCGGGTGCCGGACCCGGCGCCCGTGCTCGAGGAGTCGTTCGCCGCCGCCGTCCGGACGATGCAAGACCGCCCCGAGGTAGCGCACGACGTCAGTCGTGCGAACCTGGCGATCTTCGCCGGCGGCAAGTCGATGGGAGGCCGGATCGCGTCGCAGGCGGCGGCGCGCGGGCTCATACCTGAAGTGAAAGGTCTGTTCTTCCTCGGCTACCCGCTTCACCCTCCCGGCAAGCCGCTGCAGCTCCGCGATCGACACCTGCCGGACGTCAGCGTGCCCATGCTGTTCGTGCAGGGCTCGCGCGACGCGTTCGGCACGCCGGAGGAGCTGCGTCCGGTCCTCGATCGCCTGGGCGATCGCGCGACTGTCGTCGCCATCGAAGGGGGCGACCATTCCTTCGCCGTGCCGAAGGCGGCCGGCTCGTCACGAGAGCACGTGATGGAACACGTGCTGGACCGCGTCGCGGCTTGGATGAGCGCGGTCCCATCCTCCGCGGCCAGGTGAGCATCCGACTTTGCGCGGCGGGTCAACGGGTACGGAGTCAGCGGAGATCACAACGGAGGAGCGGAGTCCAGCGGGGACGAAACGGGCTAAGCAGTATTCCTCCGTTATGCCTCCGTTGACTCCGTTTCTCCGGTGTGATCTCCGCTTCCTCCGTCCGCTCCGTTATCCGGGCAAGGTTCAGTTCTGCGTGGACGTCCCGCGCTGGGCGGCGAAACTCAGCTCAGGCACGAACCGCGAGATGTGGCGTTCGAGTCGCGTCACGATGGACGCAGACTTCTGCATGAGCTTCGCGGCGCCTGCGGGTCCGAGTGCAATGTCGAAGGGATGACCTTTGCCGATCTCCTCGAACGTGTCGTAGGCGACGACCGTGATCACTTCGTTCGTGCTGCCGCCGTAGACGACCTGGGCCACGCTGTAGCCTTTCACCTGAGCCTTCTTCATCGCCGGAAGGACGTCAGCCTTGATAAGCGCCTCGAAATCGCTCTGCCGACCGTTGGCAAGTTCGACGATCGACACGAGTGCGAGCTTGGGCGCGCGATTCGGATCCGGAAGGTAGCTCAGGTCCGGCCGCGTCCGAAGGGCGTAGCTCCTCCGCCCCTTCTCGAACTTCGCGCGACGCGCGCCAATCGCCGCCGCCTGCTCCTGGCCAAGCGCGCGCACCATCGGACTCTGCCCGTCGAATTGCGCAAAGCTCTGGATGGGCGTGACGATGACATATTGCGATCCGATGCCGAAGACGCCGGTGGTCCACACTTCGCGACCCGGCCCGCCGGCCTTCTTCAGCGCCGGTAGCACTTCCTCCTGCTCGATCTTCCGCCAATCAGCGGCCATCCCCGACTGGATGTCGACCACGCTGAGCTGAAACCACTGCGGTGCAGCGGTTTTGTCGCTTCCCTGGCCCGAAGCCGGAACGGATGCTGCGACGACCACCACGAGGACGACGAGACTGAGCGCCAACACCGGTAAGGTGCGCTTCATGACAACCTCCTGTTCATGTCGCGACCCGCACGAGCGGAAGACGCCCGCTCGTCACGAAGCCGGGAGTCTATGACCGGTGGAGGTGAAAGTCAAAGCGATCGAGGCCCGTCGCCGCAATGAACACACGTGCCAGGGGTTCCAGAGGTTCGGTGTATAGTGACCGCCTCGATCGAGGAATTGCCGATGACGCGGGAAGAGATCCTCGCGTTCTTCGAGCGGCGCCAGGAGCTCTGGCGCCGCCGCGACGCCGCCGCACTCGCGGCGGACCATGCCGAGGACAGCCTCGTCCAGAGCCCGACTCAGGCGCTCCAGCGCGGGCGCGAAGCGATCGAATCCGTTTACAGGCTCTGGTTCACCGCCTTCCCCGACTACCAGTTTCTCCAGGAAGAAGTGCTCATCGACGGCCACCGCGCGGTGATCATCGCGCGCGTCATCGGCACGCACGAGGGGGAGTTCTTCGGCCTGCCGGCGACCGGGCGCCGGTTCGAGTGCCGGGTCGTCTTCGTCTACACGCTCAAGAACGGCGAGATCGTCCACGAGCGCCGCATTCTTGACTTCACGGGTGTCCTGCTGCAGATCGGGGTCTTGAAAGCCCGTCCGGCGTAAACGGAGGACGGAGGCAGCGGAGATTACAACGGAGAAACGGGGTTAGCGGGGACGAACGGAGTCTGAATCCTCAGCAAGAGCGAATCTCCGCTACGTCTCCGTTGACTCCGCTTCTCCGTTGTGACTCCGCTGCCTCCGTGCCCTCCGTTATCTGTACCGGGCGCCTGCACTATGATTGATTGATGCGGTCTCCGTACGACGCCGAAGCCACGACGACGGCCGCGCGCGGGCGAGAGCGTGGCGAGGTGCCCGAGCGGTTCAGATGGAATCTCGGCGACATCTACCCCGGCTGGCACGAGTGGGACCGAGCGTTTCAGGAGCTTGGCCGGAGGATTGGCGACTACGCCGCGCTGAAAGGGACGCTCGCGTCCGGTCCCGGCGCGCTCCTGCGCGCCTTTCGCCTTAGCGACGAGCTCGGCCAGCTCGCATACCGCGTCTGGTACTTTCCCTCGCTCAAGTACGACGAGGACCAGCGCGACAACGCGGTCAACGCGCGGCGGCAGCAGGTGCAGATCCTCCTCGCGCGCTGGAAGCAGGCGGCCGCCTGGTTCAACCCCGAGCTGCTCGCGATCCCCGTCTCGACGATCCGTGCCTGGATGGACGCAGACCCGGACCTGACGGTCTACCGGTTCGCCATCGAGGATCTTTACCGGCAGCAGGAACACGTGCTCGACGAGAAGGGCGAACACCTGATGTCGCTTGCGAGCCGCCTGTCCGGCGCGCCGAACGATGCGTACTGGTCGCTCTCGACCGCCGACGCGAAATTCCCCACGATCACGCTCACGAGCGGACGCGAGGTGACGGTGTCGTACGGCCAGTACCGCGCCATTCTCGCGACCGAGCGAAACCAGTCGGACCGCGAACGCGCATTTCGCGCGCTGCACGAAACCTACCGGTCGAGCCTCAACACGTACTCGAGCCTTTACAACGGCGTCTGCCAGCGCGACTGGTTCCACGCCCGGGCGCGTGGCTACAAGACCACGCTCGACGCGGCGCTGCATGGCGACAACATCCCGACCTCCGTCGTCGAGAACCTGATCGACACGACGCGCGCCGGCTCGGAGGCGCTACGGCGCTACCACCGGCTCCGCCGAAAGGTGCTGGGAGTCGACCGCTACAGCGTCTACGACTTCGCCATCCCGCTGGTGGAATTCGACCGCCGTTACCCCTACGACGCCGTCCTGGACCACATCGTCACGTCGGTCGCCCCGCTCGGCGAGTCCTACCAGACGAGGATGCGGAGCGGCTTCTCGGGCGGGTGGATCGACGTCTACGAAAACGAGGGGAAGCGCTCCGGTGCCTACTCGGCGCCGGTGTACGGCGTGCACCCGTACATGCTGCTGAACTACAACGACACGCTCGACGACGTGTTCACGCTGGCGCACGAGATGGGGCACTCGATGCACACGCTCGCCGCGAACGAGACGCAACCGTTTATCTACTCGAGCTACACCATCTTCGTCGCGGAGGTGCCGTCCACCCTGAGCGAAGCGCTCCTGCTCGAGCACATGCTCGCCGTCTCGACCGACCCGCTCGAGCGCATCGTCCTCCTGCAGCACGCGATCGACAACATCACGAGCACCTTCTACACACAGGTCATGTTCGCGGACTTCGAGCTCGGCGCGCACCGGCTCGTCGAGCAGGACCGGCCGATCACCGCCGAGATTCTCAACGAGCTTTATCTGGGATTGCTGAAGGACTACTTCGGCGACGCGATCGACGTCGACGCGCTGGCGGCAATCACCTGGGCGCGGATCCCGCACTTTTACAACATGCCCTACTACGTCTATCAGTACGCGACCTGCTTCGCGTCTGCCGCACGGCTGGCGCGCGAGATTATGGAAGGACCGGAGGAAGACCGCGCGGCGGCCAGACGGCGATACCTCGATCTGCTGGCCGCCGGCGGCAGCGATTACCCGATGGACCTGCTCAAGCGCGCCGGCGTCGACCTCGGTCAGCCCGAAACGGTGCGCGCCGTGATCGATCAGCTCGACGGGCTCGTCGCCAGACTGGAACGGGAACTTAGTTCCTAGTGCTTGGTTCTTAGTGCTTAGGGTGACTGCACTCGCGACACTCTTCGCTGAAAAGCGATACGTGTCTACGCTCGAGGAAACTCACGCTCGTGAGCTTCCCGAAAGAACAACAGCACGCCAGGGATGCCAGGCCTCATTCCACTGAACGCCCCAAAGAACCCAAGGCCTCAGTCAGCGAAGAGAATCTCGAGCGAAGTCAGACTAAGCACCAAGAACTAAGCACTAAGAACTAACGTTTAGTTCTTCACGCGTACGTTCTTAATAGTCACGGCTTCGACCGGCACGTTCTGGTGCCCGCCCTTCGACGTCGTCGCCACGCCTTCAATCTTGTCGACGACGTCCATGCCCGCGATCACCTTGCCGAACACCGCGTAGCCGTACTCCGGCGGCGTCATCCCCTTGTGATCGAGCGCCGCGTTGTCCACGGTGTTGATGAAGAACTGCGAGGTCGCGCTGCGGACCTCCCCGGTGCGCGCCATCGCAATCGTCCCGCGGGCGTTCTTCAGGCCGTTGTTGGCCTCGTTCTGGATCGGCGCCTTCGTGCCGGGCTTCCGCTGCATGTCCGCCGTCAGCCCGCCCCCCTGAATCATGAACCCCTTCATGACGCGGTGGAACGTCGTCCCGGGGTAGTAGCCGTCCTTGACGTACGACAGAAAGTTCTCGACGGAGATCGGAGCCTTGGCCTTGTCCAGCTCCACCGTGATGTCTCCCATCGTCGTTTCGATCACGACAACCGGGTTGCCGCCTGCCGTCTGTCCTTCCGTGCCCGCCGCCATCGCCATCATCAGCACTCCTGTGAGAAACGCGTGCATTCTTCCTCCTAAGAACTAAGGACCAAGCACTACGAACTACCTTTGGGTCATCGCCTGCACCGGCAGCCGCCCGCCAAGCAGATTGCGGACCCAGAACTCGTGCGTCTCGCGGCTCGCGTGCGCGCGCTGCGAGGCCTGCATGGCGTGCCGGCTGCCCGGATAGAGCATCATCTCGAACGGCTTGTTGTTCGCCGTCAGCCAGTCCACGATCTGCAGCGAGTTCTGCATGTGGACGTTGTCGTCGATCGTCCCGTGCGTGATGCGCAGGCCCCCCTTGTAGCGGTCGACCCACGTGAGCACCGCGCAGTTCTTGTAGCCCTCGGGGTTCTCGGCCGGGGTGTCCATGTAGCGCTCGGTGTACACGGTATCGTAGAGCCGCCAGTCGCTGACCGATGACCCCGCCTGGCCGTAGTTGAAGTGGTCCGCGCCGAAGGTCAGCGCCATCATCGTCGTATAGCCGCCGTAGCTCCCCCCCGCGATGCCGATCCGGTCGCCGGCGATGAACGGCTTCGCGCGCAGCCACGTCGCCGCGGTGATGAGGTCCTGCATCTCCCACTTGCCGAGGCTGCGGTGCATCAGCGCGACCCCCTTCTTGCCGAAGGCGCCGCCGGCGCGATGGTCCACGCTGACGGTGATCACGCCGCGCTCAGCCCAGTAGTGCGCCTGGTTGCCAAGCCACGCGTTGCGCACCGTGCCGGCATCGGGCCCGCCATAGATGCTCATGATGACCGGATACTTCTTCGCCGGATCGAAATCCGGCGGCAGCACCCAGTACGCCGGCAGATCGTACCCGTCGCCCGAGGGGATCGTGAACAACTCTGCCTTGCCCCACGCGTATTGATCGGTCTCCGCGCCGCGCGCGTTGCCGAGCGGGCGGACGACGGTGCCGTCGGCGCGGTGAAGCGTCATAGCCGACGGGCTCGACACGTTGCTGGTTGTGTCGATGTAGTACGACCCGCCGTTCGACACGCGCGCGCTGTGCTGGCCGTCCCCCTTCGTCAGCGTCTCGAGGCCGGTGCCGTCGAGCCGGACGCGCATCAGGGCGCTGTTCCACATTCGGCCCCGCCGGGCGCTGAAGTAGACGATTCCGCGCGCCTCGTCCACGCGCGCGATCCCGGTCACGCGCCATTCGCCGGACGTGAGCCGCTTCTTCAGCGTGCCGTCCGGCGCGTAGTGATACAGGTGATCCCAGCCGTCGACTTTCGTCCGCAGCAGGAAGCCGGATCCGTTCCGGAAGTAATACAGGTCCTCGAAGAACTCGACCCACGAGGCCTGTTTCTCCTCGAAGATCTGCGTCTTCTTCCCGGTCGCCGGATCGCAATTGAAGAAGCGGATCGTGTCCTGCCCGCGGTTCATCCACTGCACGGTCAGCGCCTTCGAATCGGGCGTCCAGAACGGCCACGCGATGTAGTGGTCCGCCTTCGGCTCGAAGTCCATCCAGACGATCGGGCCGCCGGCCACGGGGACCACGCCCATTTGAACGT
Source organism: Vicinamibacterales bacterium (assembly GCA_050745085.1). GTDB lineage: Bacteria > Acidobacteriota > Vicinamibacteria > Vicinamibacterales > 2-12-FULL-66-21 > DATAEE01. Next base: position 1,619 of record JBOGJB010000282.1, on the reverse strand, counting down.
ACGGGTTGGCATCGCCCGCCTTCGGGTAGCGCTGTCGCTCCAGGTCGCCGTGCTGCCCGTTCGTGTGATAAATCGGAAACACCGGCACCGGCGCGTCGTCGAACCGCATGAACGCCAGCTTCGAGCTGTCGGGCGACCACCAGAACGCCGCGTACTGCGACGGCCGGCCGAGGATCTCCTCGAAGTACACCCACGACGCCCAGCCGTTGTAGACGGTTTCGCTGCCGTCAGTCGTGAGCTGGCGCTCCAGGCTGTTCTCGACGTCGTAGGCGAAGAGATTGTTGTCGCGCGTGTAGGCGATCCCCCTGCCGTCGGGAGAGAAGCGCGGGTTGCGCTCGTTCCCCGGGTTCGCGGTCAGGCGGCGCAGCTCCTTGGATGGGAGGTCGAAGAGGTGCAGGTCGCCGTCGCGGGCGAAGAGATACTGGTTCTGATCCGGGCTCGCGATCGCCGTGCGCGGGTCGAATCCGCGCGGCAGCGCCGCTCGCATCGCCACGAAATCGCGGTAGACCTCGGCGGAGCCGTCCGACGCGCGGACGGCATACAGTCGGCGCTCGTTGTCTGTTTCCGTGCGCAACTCCAGGTACCGGTCGTCGTCCAGCCACCCGGTAACGTTTGGCAGCGTCGTAAGGATGTCATCCCTGGGGGCGTCACCGGAGTCGCGCGGCGCCTGGCTTCGGAACGCCTGGTCATAGGACAACCAGCGCCGCCCGGGCCGCTGGGCGGACAGGGGATCGGTGGCGAGCAGGGCGTTCGTGCCGAGCACCACCAGCAGGGGGCCGAACGTCCTTCCAAAAAAAGAAAGTCGCATACGATCTCCGGTCCACCGATTCAAACGGATGGATTGGCGATCTTAGGCCACGGATCACTCCGGATCAATGCTGCCGGAGAATCGCCGCGGATTTCACCGATCACGAGCCACGGATTGCACGGATTCCGGCCCGTGACCGTGGAATCCGCAGCCGGACGGCGTCCCGGACCGGACGATCGAACGGCTGGCATCTAATGTGCTCCGGTTCAACGTCCCGGACGCGCGTCCCGGCTTGGAACAGAGCCCCGGCAACCGGGGTGCCTCGACAGAGAGGAGGGGCGGCGATGGTGGCCGAACCTAGGGCGGACGAGAAGGAGCTGGCCGAAGCCATCCGCCTCGGCGCCAGCCGGGGACCGCAGTGTTTCGGGAGCTATTTCGACGACCACGGCGGGTCCTGCGCGCTCGGCGCGGCGTACGAAGGGATGTATCACCTCCCTCGGGAGCACGGGAAAGACATCGTGCCGAAACACCTCGAGCGCCTGTTCCGCTGCCTCGAGGACGTTACCAGGAAATGTCCGGTCGGGTGCAAGAAGAAGCTGCCGCTCGGCTCCATGATCGTCCATCTCAACGACGATCATCATTGGACGCGTGAGCAGGTCGTGGACTGGCTCATGGCGGAGTCCGAGTAGACCGGGCCTTCAGGCCCGGCCCAGCGGAAGGGCTAAGTGTCGCTGCTCGATCGCTTCAAACCCCAGCCTAAGTGGAAGCACGCGGACCCCGCGGTCCGCGTGTCCGCGGTCCAGGCGCTCGATGACGCCGCGGACGAGACGGCGGGCGTCCTCGCCTCGCTCGTCGCCGAGGACCCGGACGT
>JBOGJB010000281.1:0-6539 GCA_050745085.1 Vicinamibacterales bacterium | reverse complement strand
TCTTTCCCGAGGGGACGAGCCATTCGACCGGCCGGCTCGAACCGCTGCGCACCGGCGCGGCGCGCATCGCGCTGGCGGCAGCCGAGGCGGGCATCGACGCCGCCATCGTCCCGGTCGGCCTGAACTTCGACTGGAAGTCCGCCTTCCGCTCGCGCGCCACGGTCGTGTACGGCCCCGCGCTGCGGGCCACTGCGGAGGAAAGCGTGCGCGCGCTCACGACGCGCATTGCCGAAGCCATGCGCGTACTGATGATCGAAGCCGATCCGATCGTGGACGCCGCGATCGTCGAGCGGATCGACCGGCTGTACGGCTCGGCGCGACCGAAGACGCGACAGCAGGATCGCGTCGAGCGGCGGCGGCTCATCGCCGTCGCGATTGAACGGCTGCGCGCGCAGGACCCCGAGTGGTACGGCGAGATCGCCGAGCGCGTGCGGACCTACGACGCGCGGCTGGCCCGCTTCGGCCTGCGGGATCGCGATCTCGACGAACCGGTCCCCTTCCAGGCCGCCGCGCGTTTCGCGCTGCGCGAAGCGCTGCTCGCCATCCTGCTGGCGCCGCTCGTCCTGGCAGGCCTCGCGATGTTCGTCGTGCCGTACCGGGTCACCGACTGGGTCGCCGGACGGACGCCCCTCGACGTGCAGGCGACGACGAAGGTGATCGCCGGGTTCGTCATGTACGGGCTCTGGATCGCGCTCATCGGCTGGCTGGCGTGGAGCGCGTTCGGCGCCGACGGGGCGGCGATCGCGCTGGCGCTGCTGCCGCCGGTCGCCCTCGCGTCGCTCTTCGCGATCGAGCGTGAGGCGGCGGTCGTCGCCGCCGTGCGGGGCTGGCTGGCGGTCCGGCGCGCGTCGCCAGGCGTCCGCGCGCGGCTGGGCCGGACCCGCAACGAGATCGCGGAAGCGCTGGAGGAGGTCCGCGACCGGCTCGCGTCAGCGGAGACGACAAAGCAAACGGAGATCACAACGGAGGAGCGGAGGTAGCGGGGACGCGACAGAGACATACTGATCAAGTACGAAGATCGAAGTTCGAAGGCTGAAGTATTGTTTATTTCAGCCTTTAGACTTCGTACTTCGTACTTGAGCAGAAGATCTCCGTTTCGTCTCTGCTATCTTCGTTTCTCCGTTGTGACTCCGTTCCCTCTGCCTTCTCCGCTCTCGCCCACCTACCGTCCCGCGCCAAGAGTTTTCTGCGCGAGCGGGCGGGAGTACGCCGCGTTGATCGTGTGCGCTCCGGACTCGAGGACCTTGGTGTAGTACGCGCGCGCCATCCCCGCGTTCCCGAGCTGCTCGTACGCGTGCGCGATGAGACCGAGGATGAACGGATCGGTCTGGTCCGCTTTGGTTAGATCCGCGACGGCACCGCGGTAGTCCTTCGCGTGGAACTTCAGGTAGCCGGTGAGATACGGCATCTGCGATGCCTGGTCCGGGTTCGTTCCCTTGTCGAGGATCGACTTCGCCGCGGCGGCGTGGGCGCGTGCCTCGTCGTGGCGGTCGCGCCGCGCGGCGATCCGCGCCTGCGCGTGGTGCCAGCGGAAATCCCAGAGGTCGCGCTGATCCGCCGGCAGCTTCTCGATCTGCCTGGCCGTCTCATAGCCCGTGCGGTACCACTGCTCGGCTTTCTCTGGCTGTCCGGATTCGAGGTAGATACGCGCCAGCGCGTTGGCGGTTCCCGCCGCGCCGTCGAGCGTTTTTGCCGCCATCTCGGCATCGAACCGTCGCTGGAGCCAGACGGCTGCCTCGTCCGGCTTACCTTCGAAGGCCCAGGAGACCGCCGTCTGCAACCAGATCAGCAGTTTCTGATCCTCAGTCGCGGTCGCGAGCGCGTGCTCGAAGTGCTCGCGCGCCTCCGCGTAGCTCCCCTTCAGATCGAGCAGCCGACCGAGCCCGTAGTGCCCGTCGTAGAGCTTCGCGTCGGCCGCAATCGCCTTGCGGAAGAGCGCCTCGGCGGCATCGAGCTTCCCGGCCTGCATGAGCTTCTGCCCTTCCTTCACGAGGGCAGGCGCATCGGGTCCGGGCTGCGTTGACACGAGTGCGAGCGCGAGGAGGAGAGCGGACATGTTCGGATTATAAGTCGCGTGCCAGGCCGTCGGCCCCAGGCGACCTGATCCTGCTGCTGGGGCGCAGGGCGCGCGGATCAGGGGAAGACGAGTGCGACGACTCATTTCAGAAGATACTCCTTGGCAAAGGCGATCCACGTGTACAGCACGTAGTCGACGTTCGTCCGGCGGGTGAACTGGTGCCCCTCGTCGCCGAACACCATGTACCACACCGGCGTCCCGTTCTTGCGGACCGCCTCGACGATCTGCTGGGTCTCTTCGATCGGGACCTGGACGTCGTTCTTCCCGTGGACGACGAGCAGCGGCGTCTTGATGTCGTTCGCGTGGGTCAGCGGCGACGCGTCCAGCAGGAATTTCCGCATCTCCGGATCCCGTTCGTCGCCGTACTCGCGGCGGCGGAGCGTGACGCGGTCCGGCGGCTGATGGTCCAGCCACGTCGCGATGTTCGACATGCCCTGGCCGACGAACACGCAACGGATCCGATCGCCGTATTTCGTCGCCGCGAGCAGCGACAGGTAGCCACCGTAGCTGTTGCCGACCAGCCAGACCCGCTTCGGGTCGAGGTCCGGCTGCTTCGCAATCCAGTCGAGCAGCGCGCCAAGATCCTTCAAGGGGTCCTCGCGGAGCTTCCCATCGTCCAGCTTCATGAACGTCTTGCCGAACCCGGTCGATCCGCGCACGTTCGGCTGGATGACGGCGACGCCCAGCTCGTTGAGAAAGTAGTTGCTGCGTCCCCAGAAGAGCGTTCGCGCCTGCTCCTCAGGACCGCCATGAATGTTGACGATGACCGGCCGCCGCCCGGTGAACCGCGTGGCGGGACGATGGAAGAGGCCGGAGATCTGACGGCCGTCGAAGCTCTTCCAGCGGATGACTTCGTACTCCCGCATGTCTTCCGCTTTGAGGGGGCCCGTTTCGCTGGCGGTCCAACGTGTCGAGCTGTTGCTCGACGGGTTGTAGGAGAATACGTCCCACGGGATGCGCGCGGAGGTCACATGGAATCCGACCTCGCCGGACGAGTGCCACTGGAGGCCGGCGGTGTCTCCGGCCGGCGTCTTCAATCCGGTCCGCTCCTTCCCGGTCTCGGTGTCCATCACGTGCAGCGTCCGCACGTTCTGGTTTACTGTAAACGCCAGCCACCGGCCGTCGGGAGACAGCGCGAGCTCGGCGACGTCTCCGCTGGTGCTAAGCGTCAACGGCGTGAGCGCGCGCGTTTCCAGGTTGAGCCGCGCGACGTTGAGGAATTCGGCGTTGCGATCGGTCACGACGAAGGCGGACCGGCCGTCGGTGGCAAAAACGGCGGCGTTGTACGCGACCGGCTCCGTGTCGTCCGGCGACACCTGACGTTTCGCGCCGCTCTCGACGTCGACTACCCAGAGTCGGGTCTCGTTGGCCGACAGGAACTCGCGGACGAGCACCGCGCGGCCGTCCGGAGCCCAGTCGAGCACGGTGTTCGATCCCTTCAGCTCTGCCGCCATGCGAAGGCTCGACGGATCGTGCGGTGTCATGACGTACAGATCAAAATCAGCGACACCGCGCTTGTTCGACGTCCACGCAAGGCGATCGCCCTTGCGCGACCAGGCACCGGCGAACGATCGGCTGCTGCCGTCGGTCAGCATCGACGGCGTCTTGTCGGCCGCGGGATCAAAGTGGAAGTACTGGAGCAGGCCCTTGCCGGGCGAGACGTCACGGAGATACATGATGTGATCCGAACCGGGTTCAAACCACGCGCGCGCGGTGTCGCCGGTTCCCGCGACACCCGCCTCGTCGAACGTCACCTGCGTGCGTTCGCCCCCGGGCGAGGTGACACGGTGGAGCTGGAACGTGTTGCCGAACCGCGTCGCGATCAGCATCTCGCGGCGGACCGGATGCCACGCCACGAGGTGCGCGGTGCGGTAATCGGCGTAGCGGTTCATGCCCTCGGCGAAGGCCGCCGGGATCGCAGGAACACCCTGCAGTGCCACGCTGGCCGGGGGCGCCACCGCCGGAGGAGCTTCCTGAGCAAACGCCGAGAGCGGAAGGAGGACAGCGGCCGCACAAAGCGGCCCGAGAGCACGCCGCATCGGACCTCGCACGGTTGGGAAGACTTGATTATAGCGGCAAACTTACGCGCGTGATTAAGCGTCCAATAGCGGGGGTGTGACGCCCGGCACCCGGGAGGAGTGATGAAGGTTGTGATCGCCGGCGGGAGCGGATTCCTTGGACGTCCGCTCGCCGAGATCTACGCGGAAGAGGGGCACCAGGTCACGAATCTGACGAGGCGTCTCGCGCCGGCGGCGTCGGAGTACGAGGCGGGCACGGGGCTGCCCGGAATTACACACGTCGGCTGGACCCCCGACGGCTCGACCGGGCCGTGGGCCGCGGCGATCGACGGCGCCGATCTCGTCGTGAACCTCGCGGGGGAGTCCATCGCCGCCAGGCGCTGGTCGCCTGAGCAGAAGAGAAAGATCCGCGAGAGCCGGATCTCGGCGACCCGCAGCCTCGTCGCGGCGATTCGCGGCGCCGCCCGGCCCCCCGCCGCCCTGATCAGCGGATCGGCGGTTGGCTACTACGGCCCGCGCGGCGACGAGTCGGTCACGGAGCGGGACGGGCCAGGCGGCGACTTTCTCGCGGAGACCGCGGCCGCGTGGGAGCACGAGGCGCGCGGCGCGGAGGACGCGGGCGCGCGCGTCGCAGTCGTTCGCACCGGCGTCGTGATCGAGCGAGGCGGCGGGGCGCTCCCCCGGATGCTCACGCCGGTCAAGCTGTTCGCGGGCGGCCCGATCGGATCGGGCCGGCAGTACGTGCCCTGGATTCACCGCGCAGACTGGCTCGAGCTGGTGCGCTGGCTCGCGAAGGCGCCTCAGGCGCGCGGGCCCTTCAACGCCACGGCTCCCGAGCCTGTGCGGAACAAGGTGTTCATGAAAGCGCTCGCGCGCGCGGTGAGACGTCCGAGCTGGCTGCCTGCGCCGGCCTTCGGCCTGAGGATGATGCTCGGCGAGATGGCCGACCCGTTGATCCTCACCGGCCAGCGCGCGGTGCCATCACGCGCGCTCGAGCACGGCTTCAGGTTTCATCTCCCTCAGATCGATCAGGCGATGCGGGCGATCTTCGCCGATTGATCCAGCGCGGCAAGAAACTATAACGAAGAGCAAGAAACTACAAGCCGCGAAGCGGCCTCGCGCATTGGACTAAAGGTCTACTACCAATGACCACGCAACGCACGTATGCTGCGGGAATTCAAAGCTCTCGGCTTGCGACCGCTCAATCAACTTCTTCCAACTCGACGTCTCGGACGGAAAAGCGACAGTGTCGAGGACGCGGTGAACTCTTACGAGGCGACTTTCGGCTCCATGGTCTGTCACGTGAACGTGGAGGCTCGCTCGAATGTTCACGGCGAGCCGGTGTCCGCAGCCACGCCGTTCGTGCTCATTGGCGGCCAGAGTGTTCTCTACTGGTTCCCGAATAGTGCAGGCGAGCCGACGGAGTTTCTGGACGGCACAGAGGATGACGCGCTCGCTCAAGCCGCGAAATTCCTGACCGAACGTCTCGGCCATCAGAACAGCCGATTCACGAAAGCCCCGGACCGAACCTCCCCGGTGGTACTCAAGCCGCTCAAGCTCCGGTCGAACTGACGCGAAGGGCTGTGTCAGCGCCGTTCTTACACCGGTCCGACCGGGCAGACTACAGCAGAATCAAGAACTGACGGGCATGCGGCCGCCCTGCCGCCCGGGTACAGTCACCCGTGCAGTGGAGGACGGCATGAGTCAGCATCGCCCGTAGGCTCACATGCTGCACCACATCCACAGGCGGGACCGCATCATCGGCGCCAACGGCGCGCTTCGGGAGGTCATCGGCATCGTCCGGAAGGTGGCCGCGAGCAACAGCACGGTGCTGCTCTGCGGGGAGACCGGAACCGGGAAAGAGCTCATCGCGGCCGCCATCCACGACAACTCCCGCCGCGCCAACCGGACCTTCGTCAAAGTCAACTGCGCCGCGTTGCAGGAGAACCTGCTCGAATCTGAGCTGTTCGGACACGAGAGGGGGGCGTTCACCGGAGCGGACAGGCCACGCATCGGCCGATTCGAGCAGGCGGACGGGGGCACGCTCCTGCTCGACGAAGTCGGCGACATGAGCGCGAGCACGCAGGCGAAGATCCTGCGGGTCCTGCAGGAGCACGAGTTCGAGCGGCTCGGCGCCACGCGCACGCTGCGCACGGATGTTCGGGTGATCGCCGCCACGAATCGCGACCTCGCGCGAATGGTCTGGGAGGGCCAGTTCCGCGAAGACCTCTTCTATCGCCTGAACGTCGTGTCTATCGACGTTCCCCCGCTCCGAGAGCGCCGGGAGGATCTGCAGAGTCTGGCCCAGTTCTTTCTGAGGCAGTTCGCCGGAGAGCTGAGGAAAGATCTGGTGGGATTCGACGCCGAGGCGCTGAATTTGATCATGAGGCATACGTGGCCCGGCAACGTCCGCGAGCTCGAGAACGCGGTCGAGCGGGCAGTGC
>JBOGJB010000280.1:0-8546 GCA_050745085.1 Vicinamibacterales bacterium | reverse complement strand
CGCCCGCCATTCCCTGTTCGGCGTCGAAGTTGTTCGTCGAGATGTTGACCGTGTCGACTGTCTCGGCCGGCGACACATACATGTTGTGCGACGGCAGCCAGATGTTGACGTTCGTGGCGCCGTCCGTGCGGGTCGCGTTGCTGTTGATCGCCTGACCGTTGACCTCCGAGGTCAGCGAGCGGGCAGGAGTGTCCGTCTCAGCATTCTGAAACCGCATAGGCACCGAGCCGGGCACCAGGTTGACCAGCGCCTGGTAGTTCCTGAACTGGTTGAGCGGCAGGGCGGTAATCTCGGTGCCTCTCAGCTCGGTGTGCACGTCCGCCGTGTCGGTCTGCATCAGCTCCGATCTCGATTCGACCGTGACCGTCTCAGTGAGGGCGCCGACTTCGAGGACGACATCCACGCGGCTCACTTGGCCGACCGAGACCGGCACGTTCTGACGGATGACCTCACGGAACCCCTGAAGCGCAGTCTTGACGTCGTAGATCCCGGGCAGGACGTTCCCGAGACTGTAGTTGCCTTCGCTGTTCGTCGTCGTTTCGCGCGTGAGGTTGGTTTCCTTGTTCGTGATCGTCACGGTGACGCCCGGGACAATGGCCCCCTGGCTGTCGGTGACGCCGCCCACGATGCTTCCGTAAAGTACCTGCGCGCTTGCAGGTGCGGCCGTCGCCCCGATCCCAATGGCGATCAGACCTACGGCGAGTACACGCGCGATCGAACGAGCTGTTCGAACAGGGTCGCTCACAGCTTTACTCCTTTGGAGAAAAGTCGTACTGCAGCGATGTGCGGGAATTCGGTCGAAACTGATAGATCCATCCCCCTCCGCGACACCTCTCCCCGGCGTCACAGAACTCCGGCACGGAGGCTACGCCGCCCGGCGCGGCGGTGTCAATGGTTTCTTACAGGCTCCAGCCGGCCCGGCACTCCCAGCAGCATCGTTTCTGTAAGCGGGCCGGGCATAGTCAACGGGCAGCTGGCTTTTGTCTGGCCCCTCATCGCCTCCGCCCAAGTTCATTCTGTACAGCGCGTTCTGCCGTCGAGCTCTACGCCAGGGCAGCCTGACAGTACTCGAAGCACTTTCTGACTTCAGCCACCGTGTCCTCGCCGCGGTACTCGTATTCGATGTTCGCCGGGATGTCGTACTTCTTCTGCTTCAGCAGCTGCAGCACCTCTTTAATTGGCGTGTCCCCCTGACCCCACGGCACGTTCGGACCTCCATCCTTCTTCCGGTCTTTCAAATGGAGGTTCGTGATCTGGGAGTGCTGCTGCTCGATGTACGAGATCGGGTCGAAGCCGGCGGCAAAGAAATGGCCGATATCCAGGTTGACCGCAAAGTGCTTCGACATGGCCATGGCCTGTGCGAAGCTCTCGGGCTTCGCGAACTCGTTGGGATCGGTGAGGTTCGCGTGCCCGTGCATGGCCACGGTGATCTTGTGCCTGTCGGCGAACGGCGCCACGCGCTTCGCTGCGCTCAGCGTGGCGGACGCGGTGATCACGGGGACGCCGAGCGCCCTGGCCATCTCGAAGCCGCGATCGATCTCCTCGTCGGTGAAACTGTCGTTGAAGCTGAGGTTGTAGGCCTGCAGCCGGATGCCCGCGCTGTCGAACTTCTTGCGGATCGCCCTGAAGTGATCGAGCGGCGTCGTCAGGCGCCACTTGCGTGTCTCCTGGCGCGCCGCTTCACGAACCGCCGGATCGACCGGCGGCCGCCCGCCTCCCGGCGGCGCGCCCAGCGGCTGTGCTCCTCCGCCGAATGCCCCGGCCGGCCGCGGATCCACGTGGCCCGAGAAGAGCTCGCACTCGCCGAGCCCGATGTCCGCCATCGCCTTAATCGCGTCGTCGAGCGACATGCCGCGGAAGCTGTAGGACTGGACGCCGATGCGGACGCCCTGGATGCGCGAATCGATGACGCGCGAATCGATCCTGATCAGGGACAGCGGCACCGCGGCGAGCGCGAGCTGTCCGAACTCACGTCTGGAATAGAGAATCCTGTCGTGGCGCGGCATGGCTGACGGCTCCTCCGGCCCGGGAGGTTACACTAGAACTATGCGGCTACCAACCCTGGCCTCTTTCGCGCTGGCGCTGTCCATTCAGGCGGGACCGCCGCAGGACGAGCCGGCGAAACTCGTTCAGGATGGGCTGCCCGAGCAACCCAAGGTGACCGTGGGCGGAGGAGAGGTGCTGCTCGAGCTCGCCGTCACGAGCGAGGGCGCGGTCGAGCGCGTCAATCGACTGCGGGTCACCGCGCCGTACGGCGATCTCGTCGCGTCCGCGGTCGAGAATTGGCGCTTCAAGCCGGCGAGCATTGTCAAGGATGGGCGTCGTGAATCGGCGGAGTCGAAGGTGCTCGTCGCCGCGGTGTTCAGGCCGCCGGCGATGTACCTGGGAGCAACGCTCGGCGATCCGGTTCGCGACCTGGCGCCACCGTCCGGAGAAGCACCCTCTCTGAGCGAGCTGATCGCTCCACCCTATCCGCCCAACGCCAAGGCAGATGCGCTGATCCTCGTCGAGGTCGAGCTGGGTTCAAGCGGCACGGTGGCCGGCACGAGAGTGCTGCGCTCGGGGGGAGTGTTCGACGACGCCGCAATCGAAGCCATCAAGCGCTGGTCGTTCACGCCGCCCAGGATCACTGGAGCGCCGACATCGTACGCCTACGTCATCGTCGGCTTTCGGGAGCCGGTCGCGATTGGGACACCCCGGTGACGTTCCTGAACTACGGGATGAAGGTGAACTTGCTCTGGCCCGAAAGACCGCTGTCGAAGGGCCAAGGGAAGGCTCCCGTGCGCGGCCGCGCGCGGGCGTACACCCGAACGTAGTACTCGCGATTGGGCTCGAGCTGCGACGTCTTGAACAGCGGCAGCTTCTCCAGTTTGGTCATCCGCTCCCGGACCTCCGCCTCGTCATCCGTGACGCGGGTGTCCTCGAGACGGCCGTCGAGCATCCGGGAGATGTTGTGGCGCCGCGAGAGGTTGTCGTACTGGACGGTGTTGCTGATGACGACCGTAGCGATCGTCCGGTCGATCCAGACGGCCGCCTCCATTCGAAGCTCGACCGTGTAGGTGAAAGTCGTTCGCAGCCCGCTGTAGATCGCCGCGCGGACGTCCTCGGTGAATCCATTCGGCATCTCGAACGACACGAGGACCTGGCCTTCGCGCACGAGCGGCGTGATCCGGATGCCGTCGGCGGCGAGGAACGTCGTGCTCGACACGACGACCGCCAGCGCCAGCCAGAGCCGCAGCCGTGTCCCAGGATTACACATTCGAAATGACCGGTCGGACTTTACCACAATCCCCACTCCTCACTACCTCAGGACGACGCCCATCGTCGCGCGCCAGAACGACAACCGCGGAGCCCCGAAGCTCTGCCCGGGGTTATCGGGGTCCGGCGCTCCCGTGATATTCCGAAAGTACCGGAGGTCCCAGCTCAACCCGACCGTATCGGTCACAAAACCAGTCGCGCCCCCGCCGAAATCGATCGTCATCAGATGCCTTGTCAACGGGCCGGCGAGCACATCGTCCTTCCGCACCCGCATCAGGCCGAGTCCACCGGCGATGTACGGGCGGAGCGTGTACTGCGTCATTCGCCGCGGCAGCGCGATGACAACGTTGCCGGTCAGTGTCGTCACGCCGCTGCCGGAGACGAATCCGCCGCGCTGATCGCCTGTGAAAAAGCCCGGCACGAACCCGAAGTCCGCTTCCAGCCCGATCATCTCGCCGAGGCGCGTGACGCTTCCGCCGATGGCCAGGTGCGTGTCACCGGCCGCGTCGTCGGGATCGACGAACGTCGTCGCGCCCCGAAACGTCAAACCGAGAAACGGCTTGACCTGCCACTCCTGTGCCGATGCGCTCGCTGGCGACAGCACGAGCACGGTCAGCGCGAGAGCCCGAAGCGTCATGCAAAACCGACTCCGCCCCGGCCTCTAGCTAACGAACAGCCGGAGGAAGAGGCGTCCCATCGGTGACGCGTTCACATCGCCCGCGGCCAAGGGGAGCGGCACGGCCAGCCGGTCACTGTTCGCCAGCAGGATCAACGTGAGGCCGCGGCCCGGGACCTTTATCAAGAGCGACGACGACGCGTTCTCGGCGACGCCAAACTGCCACGCGACCAGCTCGCCGTTGTGCACCTGCACGAACCAGCCGATCCCGTGCGGCAGCGTCAGGCCGGTCCCGGACGTCGGATTGCGCCATGCGGCGGCGAGGGTGTCTCCCCGAAGAAGCACGGACTTGCGAAGCGCGAGGTCGAACTGCGCGAGGTCGCGCGCCGTCGAGATCAGACCGCTCGCGGCGTTCAGATCCGTGGTCGCATACGACGATTTCGTCGCGCGTCCTTTTTTGTCGACCGCGTACGGCGTGGCGAGCCGCTCGAGCACGCCCGCGTAACGGTCGATCGTGCGCCGATCGAAGTAATCGTCGAGCGGCGGCGGGAGCGCGACCGAGTCCGCGCCCGGCACCGAGTCGCGCATCGCGAAGCGGTCGAGTGTGTTCGCGATCGTCTCGCGGAATGAATCGTCGTCGATGCATGTCGGGACGACCGCTGACAGCGGGGCGAGGCGGTCGGGATTGTAATTGAACACCAGGCCGGCCGGGCCGATCGACGTGTGTGTCAGGAGCTGTCTGACGGTCGCGTCCGCCTCGGGGTTGCCGCGGTCGAAGCTTCCGATGCGATCGTCGAGCGAGAGGCGTCCGTCCTCGACGCACCGCAGCACCAGCGCGGAGGTGAACACCTGGGTGAGACCGTCGAGGTGGAACGGCGTGTCGGGCCTGGTCGCGATCGATCGCTCGATATCCTGCAGGCCGAAGCCGCGTTCCCACAGGATGCCGTCTTCGCCGACGATGGCGGCGGCCAGGCCGGGGATGCCCGCCTGCTTGCGCAGCGATTCGAGATAGCCCTCGAAGAGGCCGAACAGCAGGCCGTCGGCGCGGAGCGACACACCGGCCGTGAGGAGCGCGACCGGCAAGATCAGCAGGATCCGGCGCATTTAGCTGGGTGGAACCCCGGGGAGCTAACCGTCATGATACGTCCTCGGAGCTCCTTCCCGCTAATGCGTTCAGTGTCAATCGATTGGCACGCGTGAGCGAGCGGTCAGCGATGCGGGAGACCTTCTGCAGGTCCGCGATCACCGCCGAGATGACCCGCTGAAGGATCCCGAGGATGGCCCACTGGCCTTTCGCGCTAGTCGTGGCCGTAAATCATTCGACGATTCGATGTCCGTGCGTGTACACGTTGAACCCGCCGTCGCGGACGAAGCCGAGCAGCGTGATGCCGGCCGCCTCCGCGAGGTCGATCGCGAGGCTGGAGGGCGCCGACACGGCGGCGATGATTGGAATCCCCGCGAGGAACGCCTTCTGCACGATCTCGAACGACGCGCGGCCGCTGACGACGAGCGCGCGGTCGGGGCACGGGAGGCGCGCGGCCAGAAAGAGGCGGCCGACGACCTTGTCCACCGCGTTGTGACGGCCGATGTCCTCCGCGATCGCGTCGCAGGTGCCGTCAGCCGAAAAGACGCCTGCGGCGTGGAGACCGCCCGTTTCCTCGAACGCCGCCTGCCGGACCCGCAGCCGCGACGGCAGCGTCGCCGCGCGTTCGCGCGCCAGCGTCCACGACGCGCCGACGTAGGGCGCTTCGACCTGCAGCGACTCGACCGTGACGCGGCCGCACAATCCGCAGGACGCGTTCGCGACGACCTTCCGCCGGTCGGCGAGCCGACCCTCCGCCGCCACCCGCGCCCCCGGCGCGAGGGCGACGTCGATGACGTTGGATCGATCCGGATGCGATGAATCGACGCACGGTTCGATGGACGCGACGTCCGCGGGGTGGGAGACGATCCGCTCGGAGACGAGAAACCCTGCGGTCAGGTGACAATCGTCGCCCGGCGTTCGCATGAGCACCGCGAACGGCTCGCGATCCACACGGACCTGCAGCGGTTCCTCGACGGCGGCGGCGTCGAGCATCCGCTCGCGGGCGCCGTCGCGCAGCCGCTCGACGGAAACAGCCCTGCTCACGGCTTGACCGCGGTGAACATGATCTCGACGAGCCCGTCCGGAGCCACGAGCCCCGCGCCGATCGTCGCGCGCGCCGGGAACGCGTCACGGAACATCTCGCGGTACGCCTCGTTCATCGCGGCGTAGTCGCTGAGCTTCGGCAGATACACGATCCCGTCGACGACGTGCGCGGCGCTGAAGCCGGCCGCCTCGATCGTCTTGTTGAGGCGCGCGAGCGTTTCGCGCGTCTGCGCGCGCGCGTCGCCGCGCGTGGCGTCGGTGTTGCCTAGCATGCCGGAGAGGTACAGCCGCTGGCCGGCCAGAATCGCCGGGCTCAGGTTGGGGTTCGGCGCGCGGCCGTCGCTGATCGCCTTGCGCGGCGCCGTCGACGCCGTGAACGTGATCTCCACGCGGAGGTCGGGCGCCATCAGCCCGGCGATGACGGTGGCGCGGGCCGGCGGATCCTTGGGAAACCTCGTCCGGTACGCCGCGTTCATCTGCTGGAACGCCGCGCCGTCGGTGATGAAGACCCGCGCGGACACGACGTGCTCGAAGCCCATGCCGGCCGCGCGCAGAATCTCTTCCGCGTTCTTCAGCACGGCGTTGGTCTGCGCGTCCATGTCCCCTTCGATGCGCGCGTTCGTGCGCGGATCGCGCGCGACGAGGCCCGAAAGAAACAGCGTGTCGCCGGCCTTCACCGCGTAGTTGTACGGGTTCAGCGACTTCTGCCAGCCCTCAGGGTGGATGGTTTTCCGATCGCCGCCCTTCGGCACGGCGATCGCCGACATCTCGATCAGGCCGCCGAACAGCAGGTCGGAGACGACCGTCGTGCGCGCCGGCGGGTCGGCGGCGAAGAAGGCCCGGTACACTTCGTTCATCGCGGCGAAGTCTTCGGCGCGCTTGAGGTAGACCTGCACGGAGACGACGTCGGCGAGGCTCGAGCCGGCCGCCTCGAGCACCTGGCGGATGTGATCGAGCACGCCCTTCGCCTGCGCGCGAATGTCGTCGCCGACGACCTTGCCCTGCGCATCGGTCGAGAGCGCGCCCGACACGTAGATCAGACCGCCCGCCTTGACCGCGGGGCTGAACGGGAGCGGCAGATCCGGGGCCACTTTGATGATCTCCTTCCCGGTCGGCTGCAAGGATGACAGATCCACGACGGTGACGAGCAACAGGACGAGCAGCTGTCGCATCCGTGGAGTATATCTCTCAGGTGCTCAGGGTGCTCAAGGTCTTCAGGGTGCTCAAGGTGCTCAGGGTGCTCAAGGTGCGGTGCTCAAGGAGCAGAGCCCATTGACATCGGCGGGCGACAGGCGGGCGGACCAGTGGATCCAGGTGTAGCTTGGGAGCGGCATGGTCCCGTCGCGCGCCTGCTTGCAGATGCCGTCGACGAGCTCGCGGCGGCGATCGGGCTGATACGACGACCACTCGGAGAAGTTGAGATGGCTGCGGCCGTGGTTGACGTGATCGATGACGAACCACGAGACCGGCGCGACGTGGCTGTACCACGGCCAGTCGGTCCGGTTCGAGTGGCAGTCGCGGCAGGCGCGCTCGAGCACGGCACCGGCCGCGGGCGGCACCGACATCTGCCGCTTGATCGTACGGGCCTCGGCCACCGGCGGATTCGTCCGCTCGGGTCGTATCGCCTGCGCTCCCACGAGCGCGACGACAAAGAAGAATGCCACGTAGTTGATGAAGCGGCGCATTACGACTCTCTGCAGGCACTAGGCACTAGGCACTAGGCACTCTGTGCTTTCGGCATTCGGCATTCGGCATTCGGCATTACCGTATGCGCGGCCAGGGCGCCTTCCATAAGCGCCACCATGACGCGGAGCGC
The DNA here is from genome assembly GCA_050745085.1 of Vicinamibacterales bacterium. GTDB lineage: Bacteria > Acidobacteriota > Vicinamibacteria > Vicinamibacterales > 2-12-FULL-66-21 > DATAEE01. The sequence continues at coordinate 728 of JBOGJB010000280.1, read as the reverse complement.
AGACCGAGCTCGTTCCACCACTGGTCCAGCATCCGGCGGTTGCCGCGCGCGATGCCGTCGCGGGTGACGCCGGCCGGCGGCGGCACGAGTCCGGCCAGCCGGTCGTAGACGCGTCCTACGTCCTCACGCTCGACGCGCGTCAGCAGATGCCACAGGCTGAGCGCGTCGTTCCGCCGCGCCACGCCGAGCGCGATGTCGAGCGCGGCGCGTTTCGCCGCCGCATCGCCGAAGTCGATCGCCGTCAACGCATCGACGAGCGCCGTGGGAGCGTTCTCGAAGTGCGGGGTGCCCGGCCCGACGCCGGGCCGCGTCCGGCACACAGCCTGCTCGGGAATGAATGACTCGCGGCCGTCGTGCTCGAAGCCGACCCATCCGTGCAGCACGCGCAGCAGGCCGGCGCCGCGGGAATCGACGTCGAGCGTGTACGCGCAACCCAGATCGACGGCGACCGCCGACGGCGTCTCGACGAAGAAGAACCGGGGCGGCGCCCAGATGGTTGCCTGGATCCGTCCCTCGGCGAGCGCCAGCCGGTGCTCGCCCGCCCGCGCCCCGACCATCTGCACGCGCGTGTTCGACTCGACGTCCACCCGGCCGATCGCGCCGACCTCGATCGTCGCGCGCGACGCCGCGTCGGTCTCGAGCCAGTCGCCGGGGCGCAGGCGGCCGTGCTTCTCGATCGCGCCGCCCCCGACTCGCGGCGCTCCCGCGGCCGCCGCGACCGCGTAGCC